>NZ_JBPETA010000013.1:0-30934 GCF_051710365.1 Symbiopectobacterium sp.
GTTACGGATGGTAACGTGGGGAGTACTCATGCTGATTGGTCTGCAAAAAGCAGTAATAAATTCAGAACTTCAGAATACCGTCAAGTCCCGAAAAAAGAAAAATCAGGTGCGGAATGACGGGTTCACCTGTGCCAGCGCCGTGCCGTATTCCGACATTTTGCGTTGACACCCCTTCTGCACCTGCCGGTAGAACACCATAAACAGCAACAGCGGCACCAGGGCAACCAGCGTCATACGCCAGTCAACCCACAGCAGATAGCCGTAGACAAACAGCAACGTAGCGCTCGCATTGGTGATATTAAGACAAGCGTGTGCCACCAGATGATGAATCGCCGTGACATCATCCTGAAGCCCTTGTTTGATCCGCCCGCTGCTCTGGGCGGTAAACCAGCAGAGCGGTGCCTGAGACAGACGTTGCGCTAATTGACGGCGTAACGACAAGGCCAAATGATTATCGGCCAGATGGGTAACCAGTTCCGCCAGACCGCGCAGGGCCAAACCGGAAGCCAGGCAGACGCAGGCCAGCATAATTACGCGCCAGGCCTCCTGATGCCGTGTCAGCGACGCCCCCATCAGCACCTTAATCAATTCACATAAACCAATACCAAGCCCGCCGAAAACATTTGCAGCAGAGCGGCAAGCGCAATCCAGCCCCGAATAGGCGCTAGCAATGACGTCGGTTTGATGCTCTCAAGCGAATCAGTAGGTGACGCTCGTCAACGAACGGCCCCACTCACCGCTTAACGTGCCCTTGAACCAGCTCAGATAGCGCTCCATTACCGGTTTATCCAGCCCGTATTGATGACGCCAGTAGGCCAGCGACGACGGGGTTGCACGCTCGGCCAGCGCCCTGTTCACCGCGTCACCGGGTGCGGTTGCCACCGCATAAAACGTCAGTACGCTCACCAGCCACAGCGAAAACAGCGTGGTCAACACCCGCAGCAGGCAGAATCGCTTCAGATTAACGACCATTTGCCCGCGAGCCTTTTATCCAGTCAGCATCGCCAAACAGCGGTACACCCTGACTTAATTCCACGCCCTGCAAGTCAGCAACCGCCGCTGACAATTGATCCCGGTACCCCCACACCAGATAGGGCCCGTCATGCATGACTTGCCTTTGCAATTGTTGCAAACGACGGTTCTGGCGTGGCGCGCAGGCGGGCCACTCGCTCTGCCATAGTGGAGGGATACCACCCCCCGTAGTTATACGGATTATTGTCGCCGAACAGCACGGGTAGCGCGGCGACAAAGGGGCGATTGAGCGCAAACATCGCCATTAACGGTGCTTGATTGAGTCGCCGAATATCACTGAGATAGTCTGCCGGGTTAAGCCGCACCAGCGTCAACGTAACGCCAATCTCCGCCAGTTGCTGGCGTAGCAGCTCGGCGGCGTTGTTAAGCCCCGGGGTCAAATCGGCCGTCACCAGCGTCAATGTGGTAATGCCTTTTTGCACAAATACCTGACGAGCCACCTCGACATCGTGTTTTATCGGCCACGCCAACGTATTCCCGCCGGGCAAACCTTGACCAAACAGATCGTTACACGGATAGCCATACCCTTCCAGCACCACATCCACTAACTGTTGGCGATTCACCAGTGCCTTCAGTGCCTGACGCACTTCAACATCGTTAAAGGGCGGAATACGCGTGTTCATGGAAAAATAGAAAGCGTTGGCACCGACGATACCGCTGCGCAGCACGCGATATTTGGGCTGTCCGTTCAACATGCGCGCACTGCTCACGGGGATATCAAACGCATAATCGGCGTCACCGCTTAGCAACGCATTGACACGCGCAGCCGCATCGGCCAAGGGACGAATGACGATGCGCTCAAAGTAAACGGCAGGCTGCCAGGCATACGGATTACGCGTGAGTTCGGCACCGTTGACACAGTCAAAGAGACTCACTTGCCAGGGGCCGCTGCACACCGGGAAATCGCCGGTCTGCGGACCGGCTTTCCATACCATGCTGGCCGCCGCCAGCACCGCGGGTACCAGATCGGCGCGTGGATGTCGCAGTTGTAACTTCAGCGTCAATGCATCCGTTACGGCACTCTGCGTAAAATCAACATACTGAAAGAAACTGCCAAAACCGATGGACTGCGACAACTGCTGTAGGCTGGTTAACACGTTGGTTGCCGATAAGCGACTGCCGTCAGAAAAATAGACATCGGAGCGCAAGCGTATCGTCCAGCGCGTGGCATCCTCATTCGGTTCAATGGCCGTAGCCAACTGGTACTCCAGCCGCCCATTGCGCCACCGAACCAGCACATCACACACGTTTCCCATCACCGCCCAGGGAAAGTAGGTTTGTGCCTGACCATACTCCAGCGTCTCATTTTGACTGCCGAGCATGACCACCCGTAGCGTTTTGTCATCGCGCGTGGTATCAGCGACGTCGCTATGTATCCAAAAGAACCCAACGGCTGCAACCAGCAGAGCAAGAAGTACAACAACCCGCAGTATTATTCTCTGTTTTCTCATCCGAATCCTGAATCCTGATAATGCCAGCGTGCACCGCGCCGTGCGGCACAACGGCTACATGTGTACCTTCATTCCGGCACCGATCACTCGCCCGTGTCCCACGGTGACCACGTTCACGCCGGGAATATAGCTTATGCCGGTATACTGGGGCCGCTCATTCGTCAGATTTTGCGCAAACAGGTACACATCCAGTGACGGGAACTCTAACCCAGCCCTGAGATTGATCTGGCGATAAGCGGGCAGCGTAAAGTTGTTATTCACATTCGCCTCACGCTGAGCGATAAACTGGTGCTGTGCCAGCGCAAACACCTTGGCGTCAGGGATCCCCAACGCGGCGGCAGAGTCGTAATAGGCCAAGGTCATCGAGGTGGTAAAACGGGGAACCGCAGGAACACGATAGCCATCACGCGCTCCGGTTTTATCAGCCACACTGGTGGACACATTACGCAGTTCTGCATGGGTGAATCCGACGCCGCCGCCAAATCGCCAGTGCTCCGCCACTTGCCATCCTCCGTCCAACTCCGCGCCATAGCTTGAGGTATCGATGGATTGTGGTGTAAAGACCATCGAATTCTTTTCTTTGGCAAACAGGTGCTCGTTTCGCACCTGGTTGTAAAACAGCGCCAGATTCCATTCACCACGCCCACCAGCGACACGGTTCTTGCTTCCGACCTCATAACTCCACGACGAAGACGCCTGATAGGGGTCATCCCGCATGCCGCTGGGGACATTATTGGTGAAGTTGGGGAACCCTCCACTTTTGGCACCGCGCGCCACGCTGGTATACAGCATGGCATCGCGTGTCAGTTGATAGTGTAGCGCGGCACGTCCGGTCACCATGTCATATTGCAATCTTCCTTGCTGATCGAAAGCGGCAACGTTACCGGGGTGACCATTATTTTGAAAATGAGCGTGATACCCTTTGCTGTCGTGGGTGTAACGTAATCCCAGCGTGCCTTTTAATTTTTCGTTTTCCGTCAGCGCGGTGGTCAGTTCGCCAAACAGCGCGTAGCTGTCCGTTTGATAATGGTTGTTGCGCATTCCATTGATCATCGAACTGGCGTTGCTCGGTGCCAACATCGAGGTCGTGGTGTAGTCATTCATCAGGCGATAGTCGTCGTGCAGGTAATTCATGCCGCCGACCCACCCCACCTGGGCCTTATCCAGACTGCTCATCCGCAGTTCCTGATAGAAGCTGCGCTGTTTTTCGTCATAGGTACTCCAGTCAAGTGCCGGTAAAAATGCTGCACTGGGCTGGTTAAACCAGGTTCCATAGGTGAGCGCTTCGGAATTGTTAGTCAGGTTGTCGAAATCATAGCGATTGAAGGCGGTAACCGAGGTCACTTGCAGGGTACGCAGCGTGCGATTGGCGGTCAGCGACAGTGCCCCCGTTTCTCGATGTGCCCAGCCTTTGGGGTCCAGCGCTACAATGGGAAAGTTCGGCGTACCTTGCAGCACGAAATTGGACGGAGTAAGGCGATCGCGCCCATAGCTTAGCGCGAGCACCAGTTGGGTGATGTCATCGGGGGTTGCCAGCAGCGTAGTGCGCATTGCACCGTTCTGCTCCCGCCCCATCCATCCTCCGACCTGATTGCGCACGTCACCGCCCTGATCGGCGTAGGCAGCAGAAAAACTGCCTTTCAGCGTGTCGTCACGCAGCGGGCCAGAAAGCGTCAACTGCCCGAGATTCTGGGAACGTCGATCCAGCGCGCCTTCCGCACGCAGCGTGTGCTGGGCATCATCGCTCGGTTGACGCGTAATGATATTGATGGCTCCAGCCTGGGCATTGCGCCCAAACACGGTGCCCTGCGGCCCGCGCAGCACTTCGATACGTTCAACGTCGAGAAAACGCAAATCAGAGCCAAACAGCGGCTGCGGTACGCCATCAATGTAGGTGACGACCGAGGTGTCATCGTGCCCAAGGGGCTGCGCCAACGTGCCCACGCCTCGCATGGAGAGATGCGTGGAGCGCCCATCGCCCAGCGCGCTCATGCCTATGTTCGGCACTTCACGGATCAGCCGGGCAATATCATCGATACGGCGGTCTTCGAGCGTTTGTTTGTCAAACACGCTCAAACTGAGCGGCACACGCTGAGGATCTTCTTTGATTTTGCGGGCAGTGACCCACACAACGCTGTCATCTTCTTCCGACGCCGTAGGGGGTTGCACAGTATCGACTGGCATTGCTGCCACTGCCCCATACATCATATACCCGGCGCACGCGCACAGTGGGTATATGATTCGCTTGTGACAGGAGTACTTGTTGTTCAGCATGTCCATCCCTCAACGCAGCAAAAAAAAACGAAATGATAATTATTTTCGGTGCGAAGAGTGTAGGGGGGAGGTCCGACGCCACCCCAGCGAACTTAACTATGATAAAAGCCAAAACAGCTGTGACGGGAGCCAGAATCAGGCGTTGAGCGCATCACGGGGGCAACGACCAAACTTGCGACGGTAAGCGGTAGAGAAATTGCTGGGGTGCTGATAGCCAACATAATAGGCGGCCTGTTTCACCGTCCATCCTTCTGATTCCAACCCTTTTCGCGCACGCATCAGCCGCTGCTCGCGCAAGAAAGAAAACACGGATTGCCCCATAACCGCAGTAAATTTGCTTTTGAGCGCACTGATGCTGATCCCGGCTTCACGCGCCAAATCATACAGGCAGTGATTGTTATCCAACTGCGCGAGCAGTTTATCGCGAACTTTTAAAATGCGCACCGTATCCCGACAGGGTGCGGTATAAGGCATCAAGGACGGCGTCTGTTCTACGGCGCGTAGCCCCTGCGCCAACAGATCCAACACGCAGCTATGAATATGCAACCGTCCTGGCACGCAGCTATCGCATAGGGTAAACAGGCTGTCGGCCAACGTCAGGGTGTGATGCGGAACCATAAAACTGTAAATACCTTCATGCTGTAGCAAGCGTTCAATCTGCTGTGCCAATTCGCCATCGACAATACGCCGTGGAGCCGCCTGAATAACCAGACTACGGCTATGATGACCGCTCGGATTGCGGCACCAGAGTCGAAGCGGGCTACAAGTGGCAATCACTTTGGCCACGCCAAGTTCCATTACCAGCATGCGACCATCATCCAGATAATAATTTGGCGTGTCCCCGTCCAGGGTCAACAAGATGGTCAGGCACTGTTTAAGGGTGGCACTGCGATAATCTTCCTCGCGGGTAGTGATGTCGTTAAGGCAAAGATCGATCCCATACGGCAACGTCACGGCCCGCAGCGTGCCCTCTAACGCGACCTCATGGGTCGGGCTTTTTTCTGCCGCGACTATTTCACATTCGTAGTCCCAATGACGAGCCAAATCGCTTAATTGTTTTAGCGATGAGAGGTGTTGTACTGATGACATGTAACCCTTCCTCCAGTCCCTCGATGTTGCATCCTTGTTGCATCCTTACCGCGTTTTTTGCTGGAAGACCAGATAAGGCGCAATACTGTCCAACTTTTCCTGCGTTTCAGTGAATTCACGTATAGGTGATGATTGCGCAATCACCCCAGCCCCGGCCTGTAACCAGCGCTGATGGCTATCCTGAAACGCAGAACGCAGCACCAGTGCCGCTTCGAAATGCGTTTTGCCGTCTAACCAGAGTATGGCACCGGAGTAGAGTTCGCGCGGGGACGATTCAAGTCGGGCAATTGCCGACAGCGCGGCGCGCTTCGGCACGCCCGTGGCGGTTATCGCGGGAAACAGGGCATCAAAAGCGTCCCACGCATCCTTCCCGAAGCCCAATTCACCGCTAACGCGCGATCCAATGTGTTGCACGTTGCCGCGTTGACGTACCGACATCAAATCATTGATAACTACACTCTCCGGCTGGCACAGCCCTTGCATTTCCTCTACCGCCGCTTTGACTGACATTACGTGCTCAACAATCTCTTTGTCGTCGCTTAAGGAATGGTTCAGCAATGCGTTTGACGGGGCGGCATCCTGATGCTTTACGCAGGTGCCCGCCAGCGTGTCGGTACTCACCTTGTCCTGCTCGACGGACATCACCAGCTCAGGACAAAAACCGACGGCTTCCCGCTCTCCTTGTCGCAACAAAAACGTGCGTACCGGCGTGTTGGCCTGGCGTCCACGCAGCAGCGTTGCTGCCATATCCACCGATTGTTTCAGGGGCATGGCTCGCGCCAGGATCACCTTGCTGTAGTGAGCATCGTTAATTTCTTCAATCGCCTGGCATACACGCTGGCAGTAATCGCCCTGATCGCAGGCGAGTTCGGCAACGTGCGCCAGTCGGGCATCCCCTCCTCGACGTTTCGCCACGGCAACGGCACTCAATATCCAATCTGACAACTGCCGACAACGCAGTGCATCCTCCGCTAACACGGTGACGCCGTTATCGCAAAAAATCAGCTCCTCACGCGGAACAATCAGGTTCAACACCGGCCAGCGCCCCGGTTTGTATGCGTGTTCCTGAACACAAAGCGCATAGTGAAACCCCGCTTCGCCATAGATGCGCAGATTTTCACTGCCATGTGCCGCTTGAAAGCGACGGGCATATTCCGCAGGCGATCCCTTGACGCGTGTGGTATTGATGCCGTTATCGGTGATGGTGGTCGCCTGCTCGCCAGCGGCATCGACGGTTAACGATGCTCGTTGCCCTAACGCGAGATACCAGCAGGATTGACGCTCGTAGACATAATGGTCTTCCCCTTTCAACTGGTTGAGCAGTTCCGCGATGACTGGCAGCGTTTGAGCCTCAGGCAAAATCAGATGCCGTCTACTGTGATATCCCATCATGGTTGTTCTTTACCTTTACCTGTTCCCTTACACGACCGAGAATGCGCGCCGTTAGTGCCTGTTTATTGATTTTTCCCATTGGGGTAAGCGGCAATGCTTTTACCACGCTCAGCGCGTCAGGCCATCGGGATGTGGGCACGCCCTGTTGTTCCAAAAAAGCACACAAATCCGCCAACAACAGTGAACGTTTGGCGACTACCACCGCATGCACCGTTTCATCCAAGCCGGCCACAACGGCCACGTCACGCACATCAGGATGCATGCGTAACGCATCCTCGATGTCCCCCACCCCCACGGACTCACTGTGGCGGTTGATGGTTTCCTTGATGCGCCCTTCGACGCAAAGATTGCCATCCGGTAAACGTCGGACCCGATCGCCGCTACGGTAAAACCCCTCAGACGTGAACGACTGCACACCTGAGGGACCAGCGCGGAAATACCCTCGAATCGTATAGGGTCCGCGCACCCATAGCTCACCCGTGTTACCAGGGGAAACGGCAATCCCGGAGGGGTCCACAATGCGAATATCGTCATCCTCACACAACGGTCGCCCTTGCGTGGTAAGGATGGTGTGTGGCGTATCCTCCAGCCTGGTGGCGGTGATCAGCCCTTCTGCCATGCCAAACACTTGTTGTAATTGGCATCCGAAACGATTCAGCATCGCGCCAGCCCGAATGGAATCCAGTTTGGCACCGCCCACCTGAATCAGACGCAGCGACCGCAAATCAGTAAGTTCACTGTCCAGCGCTTCGAGCCAACATTGGCTTAATGACGGTACCAATGCGGTGAGTGTGACACCAAAACGGGCAATTGCTGCGAAAGCATCTTCCGGTGCCGGCGTGGCAGGAACCACCACGCAACCGCCGAGCGACCACACCCCTAACGCGCCGGGACACGCCAGCGAAAAATTGTGCGCCATCGGCAAAGCCGCCAAATAGCGATCACGCTCGCTCAACGCGCACAGTTCAGCACAGCGCTGAAAGTTATAACCATAATCGGCGTGGGTGCGCGGGATCAGTTTTGGTATGCCGGTTGTTCCGCCTGACAGCAACAGCAGCGCAATATTGCTCGCCTCATCTCCGGGCGGCGGTACAGCGATCATCGTCTCCTGGCAATAACAAAAGCGATCCGTTTTGCCACTGAAGAGTGCACGGCACCCGTATTCAGCCAGTTGCGTGATCAACGCATCGTTTTCGCTCTGGCAGAGACGAGCGCTGCCCAAGTAACGTCGAGAGCAAGCCTGCACCGCCACCTGAATTACCGTTTTGGTACACAGTGTCGGCACGACCAATACCGGTACAGCACCAATCAGCAATAAAGCAAACAGGGCAACAGCGAAATCAGCGCCATTTGGCAACTGCACCAACACCGTGTCACCGGGAGAGACCCCATGTTGACTGAGCATGGTGGCAAAACGCCTGCTCTGACCAATCAGTTTCCAATAGGGCCAAGCGTGCCCTTCAGCGATCAAGGCAATGTGTTCGCTGTAGGCCTGTTGCCAACGGATAATATGGGTGGATAGCGTATCCGCTTGCCAGTAGCCCACATCCTGATAGTGTTGGGCGACATCCGGCGGCCAGGCAAGCGGTGGCGGCAATCGACGAGCATCGGTATCGTGCAAACGGGTATCGGTCAGATAAGCATCCTGCGCATCATTATTATGCATAAAGCACCCCGGCCTGAGCGGTGAGACGTTCTGCGCGCAACCCCGCTTCCTGCGCAAGTTCCGCCAGACTAAATGTGTGCCAGACGCTCTGATTACGGATCACCTGTGCCGGGCATGGCCCACCGCGCACCGTCCAGCAGGACGTCAGCAGCATAGTATCGTCTGGCCCCGGTTCGCCTTGCAATGATGCGGTGTAATGCCGTTTACCTACTGTTTCACAAGCGAGCGGAAAGGCGGGCAGCACGATCGGTTTTTCCAGCGGCAGTAGTTCAACAAAAATCGGTGCGCCAGCCGACAGTCGCGGTAACAGTAGCTGCCATAACTGCTGGCGCTTTTCCCGGCACAGATGCCCCAATACGCCATAAGCCACCACTGCGCCCAGTTTTTCCGGCAGGTGCAGTTGATCCACGGGTTCAGCGACCACGGTCACGCGCTGACGCAACTGCGGATCGTTGATAACGCGATGCATCAACACGGCGCGCATGGCCGGCGCCGGCTCCACCGCCAGAATGTCACACTGTGGCACGCTATCGGCAATAGCCGCGACCGTGCGCCCGGTTCCCGCCCCGAGATCCAGGATCGGTTCGCCATTTAATTCGGTGGCCGCAAGACGTTCCCGCAACACGGTATCGCCTTCAGAGTGTGCTCTGGCCACCAGGTCATAATATTCCGCTACGGGTGAGTAGAAATCGTCCATCGTTTATCCTTTTGTACAGGGAGTGAGCGAGGAGAGAAACGCCTGCTGCACGGTATCGACCACCGCATCGCGTTGCTGATTGATAAAGAAATGGTCACCGGGGAAAATATGCACCTGACAAGATGCTGAAGTGTAATCGGCCCAGGCGCAGGCTTGATCGGCGGGAAGATCGGGATCGTCCCGTCCGGCAAGTACATCAATCGGGCAGCCAATCACAGGCGTGTTATAAGGCCGATAATTTTCGATCAAGCGATAGTCACTGCGGATAATAGGCACCAGCAGCGCCGCCAATTCCGGCGATTCCACCAGCGCATTGTTGCGCGGATTCAAACGACGCAGTTCGGCCAGAATATCGCTGTTACTGCTGCGATGAACCGCGCTGTCGCGCGGGTGATAACGGGGCGGTTGCCGGCCAGAGATAAACAGGTGTCGCGGCGGCATGCCCAGCGCTTCCAACTGGACCGCCAACTCATGCGCAATCGCACCACCCATGCTGTGCCCCAGCAATGCGTAGGGCCGGGTCGCAATATCGCGTTGCAACTCGCTCATCAGCGTGGCCAACAAGCGTGACATGTCATCGATAGTCTCTTCGGTGAAACGATCTTCTCGCCCTGGATATTGCACGGCGGCCACGGCGATCTGCGTATCAAACAACGTTGCCCAAGCGCGGAATGCGCTGGCTCCGCCCCCGGCATAGGGCAGACAAACCAGCAGCGGTTGCGACGCCGAGGGCGAAGAAAAAAAACGTAAGAAATGGCGGGTCATTCGGCCTCCTGTTGGCACAGTTGCTGACACAGCGCCACCTCTGGTGGCGTAGCGGGTTCAATCAGCGCGGGGGGACCAAGCAGGGTTGAAATCTGGTGCCAACTGCGCGTGACGCTCAATGCCCAAGCGGATTGGCTCTGAGCCAACGCTGGATTTTTGATACTGGCGATAAAAGCATCCAGCGCCCGATTGATCGCCTGTGGCCATTGGGTATCGAACACCGAGCGAAAGGTGTCAGGCTCACTGCCCGGCAAGGTGCTACTGCTCATCGCCGCCAAACGTTCTGTGCCCGGTCCGTCCAACACCAGACGGTGCGTGGCATCGCGATGGGTGTGCAAACGCGGCTGCCACAGGGCTGGACCGTGCGTATCCGCCAACGTCAGAACGCCGCTCTCCGTAGCTAGCGTCATCCGATGCAGCAGAAACGCATGGTTATCGGCATCCCCCGGATGGATCTGGTTTTGCACGCGCAGCGTTACCGGGACACCGCCGATATCCCCCTGAATCGCAGTGTAGGGGCCGGTGTGAGCAGGCTGCGTCAGCGTCAGCCGACAAGGTTGCAAACGCCCCAGCGCCCGCGCCGCCATATCCAGCCAGGGATACAGCACTTGTGCGCCACATACTCCCTCCAGATAAGCGATCGGTTGTTGCTTGCGCAGCAACGCCGCTGCCTGCAAGAAGTGCATCACTGCGCGTATATGGGGATAAAATGCATTGACGTCATAGCGCACACCATACTGATGCGCGGTACGAAAACAGTGCGCCAGCTCATCAGGATGCAGTGGATGTTCCTGCAAAACGTGGATCCCACGGCGTAGCAGCTCACACGCGATCTCCGCACCACTGCCGCCGGACACCCCTGCGCGCACCACCACGCAGGCCAGCGTCACCGTATCCGGCAGCGCATCCACCGAGTGATAATGCGCGATACCCATCTCGTACGCACAGCGTGCGGAAGTTTCAGAGCCGCGCGACAGGATCCCGACCAGTTCTATGTCAGGGTGTATCGCCAATGCGCGAAGATAAAAACGGCCAAATGCGGTGCCGCACACAACTGCCTTCATTTTGCTTGTCATAGTTTTCCCTCTTTGAGGCGTTCATCAGGCAGGTATTGGCGAATCTGCGTGCCCGGATGCAGACGGACAACGTCGTTAAAAGTTTGAGTCGCCATCAGGACGTCATCCGCGAAATGCACGCCGGGGACAATATCACCGCGCAATAACGCATTCACCGTGCTCACCGTAACGGCGGCGGTCAACGCCGCGCTGCTGTCGGTGGAGATCACCGCGCGGCGGCGCGGTGTGTGGTGGGGGATAAGATCGAATACCAGTCGGTAATACGGCGAGTGCCCCAGCAGATCTAGCTCGCTGGCCTGTTCAACCTGTGCCACTACCTGCGCCAGGCGTTCAGCACTGTTGACCCAACCGCGTAAACCGGTCAGCGTCTCACGCAAGAAGCTGCCGCTAAACACGTTATACCAGCGCAACTCGCGCAATTGATGACGTAAAGCCAGACGCTCAGCATCGCTACTGAGAAACGGAAGCAGCGTTACTTCACCGGGGAAATGCGCCAAATCATGGCGCAATTCTGTCGGTAGCCGGCGTAAATGCGGCTCCCCCTTGACCCAGAAGGCGCTCGCTTCGCCATACCAGTAGCTACTGGCCGCCATCGTACCGTACTGATCGTTGACCGACAGCACCAGATCGCCCGCTGCCGCACCGCGTACGCTTTCACGCCCGCCGCTGTAAACAGTAATGGCATCATCAGGTAGCGCGCCCAGCCAGTCAGGCATCAAATTGGCCAATCCCGGCAACATGCCAGCCGAGAGCACTGCGGTCCAGCCCCGTGCGCTGGTCGGTGTTTGTTGCAGCAAATGCCATACCGGTGCATCGCCGGATACATCGATATAATGTGCACCAGCCCGTGCAGCACTGCGCGCAACCCGATCGAGCACCAGATAGGACGGCCCCGCACAGTTCACCACCAGTGCGCACCCCTGACTAAAGGCATCCAGTTCCTCTTGCTGATAGAGATCGACCATCTGTGCCTGCGCGTTGACCCGCTGTGCCAGCGCTTGCAGAGCCTCGGGCTGCCTGGCTCCAAGGCGTAATGTGTATCCTGCCGCGCCTAGCCAATGGGTAACTTCTCGTCCGATACTGCCTGTCGCCCCCAGAATCGCGATGCAAAACCGCTTCACAGCGCCTCCTCCGGGCGTGTGTGCCGTGCGATACAGTCAGCCAGAGACGCGGCGTGTTGCTGCGTGATGCAACTAAAATGATCGCCCGGTGTGTCCACCACGGTCAGATCGCCAAGACTTAGGCGTTGCCAATAGTCGGTGACATCCTGCGGTGTACCCGGCAACAGTGGATCACTCGCACTGTTACGTATCAGCACAGTTTTTCCCGTCCAGGGTGCAGGCTGATGTTCACCCACGGCTGCCATGCAATGATGGAACAGCGCGTGGCGCTCAGCAAAGGCCTGCACTTCACCTTCGGGAGCAAGGTAGGCACCCTGCTCATCACCGCTGGTTTGCAAGGCGCGCAGTCGCTCACTCAGCGGTTTCATCGCCCATTGGCTCAGCGCGTCGCCGACTGGTTGATAGGCCTCTGGCAAGCGGTCGAATACACCAGCGGGGATGTGGGACGGCGTTTCGCGCAGCACGTGATGAACAACCTCTGCCAGCGCCGATTCCGATGGCAAACGCAACGCTTCCATGCATCCTCCGCATGAACGAGCAAACACATATTCAACCAGACGCGCATCGTCCACGCGCGGCGGCTGCCAGGCACTGATCACCACCAATTGTTGCACACCGACGCCGCGCTCACTGAGCTGACGAGCCATTTCTGCTGCCAGCAATCCCCCCAAACAGTAGCCGATTAGCGTGAAGCGCTCTCCGCGTTGACACAGCGCATCGACATACTGTCCTGCCAGCCGCACCAGCGCCTGCGATGGTGGTAACGCCATAAACGCCGTCGGAGAAGGCAGTTCAATCCCAATCCCGCGGGAATAGACGGATTTATCCAATTCCGGCAACAAGTAACGATAGGGCTGCATATCGCCACTTTCCGCATGTAACAGCACACAGGGGTGTGTCGACACGCCCGCCGTTTCCCATAAGGTCACCAGCGGAACTTGCTCAGGTGACGCCACCGTTTGTGTTTTTTCCACCTGACGCAGCCGTGCAGAAAGGGCTTTCAACGTGGGTTCTTGCAGTAAGTGACGCAGCAAACTGCCCCAGGTCAGAGCGCTGGCCGCAGCGACGCGCTCCCGCAGTCGGCCAATCATGCGTGACAGCAATAGAGAATCGCCGCCACAGGCATAAAAATCTGCGTCCCGTGTGACGATCTCCGTGTCGAGTACCTCGCTCCAGGTGGCGGCAATATCATGTTCCAGCGCGTCACACAGCGCATCGCCTTGCGCCTGCGACACCTCGATTGACGCGTGGCTCATCAGAATTTTCGCTAGCGCCGGCCTATCTATTTTGCCACTCGCATTGCGCGGCAAAGCATCCCAGACATGCAACTGTGTCGGGATCATGTACGCCGGTAAACGCGTTTGCAGGTACGCCCGCAGGCGTGTATCGCACACAGCGGCGCGATCGGTTTTAAACTGAGCGATAAAGACGCACTGTCCCGACGTTGCCAAGGCACTGTGCGCAGCGGGTGAGCAGTCAAGCAGCGTTGCGCCCGCCTGCTGCAATAAATCGAGCCACTGTTCACGAGTAAAGAAGGTCTGATCGGTCTCCGCGCGCAGATCGGTGAACCCGGTCAGTTCGGGGAAAAACTCCATCGACACTAACAGAGGGTAGTTATGACGTCGTACCGGTTCAATGAACACCAAAATGCCACCCGGTGTCAGCAGTTGCGCCAAACCGGCCAGCACGTCGCCCGCATGTCGCGCATTGTGCAGCACGTTGGCGCACAGGATGATGTCCATGCTATTGGCTTGCATCCCCTGCGACGCGGCGGGCAGGTTCATATCAAACAGGCCGTAGTGCATACCATCGTAGTCAGCAAATCGTTTACGCGCTTCCGTCAGGAAAAACGTCGACAAATCGGTAAACCAGTATTCAGTACCATAGGCCGCCAGAGCAGGAACCAACTCACTGGCCGTCCCCGCCACCCCCGCCCCCACTTCCAGCAGGCGCAGTGAGCGATCGCACTGCTTCGCAAATTCGGTTATGGCTGCAATAACAATGGCATTCATGCTGCTGCTCGCCACGTTATCACGGTAGGCGGCCTGCGCCGTCGACAGTTCGCCCTGTGGAAACAGCAGACCGCGCACATCCCGCTCACCGCGCAACAGCCCTGCCAAATCTTCACTGCACGCCCTGATGTAATCCAACGTTAGACTGCCATAGCGAGTACGCTGTTCGAGGCGGTCAACCTGTTGCCAGGCGTCATCAAGCGCCGCTTTATCGCTCGCAATCAGGTCACGGTAATGACCTTGCGCATCACGCGTTAACGCCCTAGCGCCAACCAAGGCATCCAACCAACGACGCAGCAAGCGTTGATGTGTCTGCACCACCTGCGTTGCCTGATATATCTCGTTCAACGAGTGGCGATCCTCTTCCGTACCGAATAACCCATCGGCACGTAAGCGGGCTGCCATCGCCAGCATTGCTACCTGGTCCGCCGCCGCCATCAGTGCCGTGAACGCTGGAGCATCCATATCCCGTTCGAGCCGTTGCGCGCAGTCACGGGCGGCATCTGTCACTGAGGTGACGACGGACTGATGTCCGGCAGCCGTTTCGACCACGCCGTACAACGTCCCCTCTGTCGTCAACAGCGCTACACCATCCGCAACCGCCGGGTGTTGGCGCAGCGTTGCGGTGATCTCGCCTAGTTCCACCCGATGACCGTGGATTTTCACCTGCTGATCATAACGACCAAGAAATTCAATGCGACCATCGGGCCAATAACGCCCGCGGTCGCCGGTAAGGTAGCGGCGTTCACCATTACGCGCGGTAACAAAACGTTGCGCCGTTTTTTCGGCATCCTGCCAGTATCCGTCAGCCAGACTGGCTCCGGCGATGGCAATTTCTCCCGCCACCCAATCGGGGCGGTCATTCATGGCATCGTCCAGAACGTACAGGCGCTGGTTGGCGAGGGGCGCGCCATAAGGGGCATGAACCCAGTGTGCCTCAAGCGTGTTGATCGGGCAGCACACGGACCAAATACCCGCCTCAGTGGCCCCACCCAGAGCGAACAGCTCGGCAGATGCCTGTAACGCCGCTAGCGATTCAGCCAGGCTACGCGGCACCCAATCCCCGGAGACCAGCGCCACGCGCAGCGGTGCCAACGGTTGCCGGACATCGCACAGCATCTGCAACTGTGACGGCACGCTGTTCCACAAGGTGATGTCATGACGCTGGATTTGTTGCACCCAGTGCGCCGGATCGCCCTGCTGCGCAGCGTGGGGATAGACCAGATGCCCTCCGGCGGCAAGCACCCCGAACAGGTCGTAAACAGCGAGATCGAAGGAGAGATTAGCCAGCGCCAGCATCGCATCCTGCGGCCCCACGGCAAAGCGGTGGTTGATGTCGGCCAGCGTATTCCAGACAGCCCGATGAGACACAACGACCCCTTTCGGTGTGCCGGTAGAACCAGAGGTATAAATCAGGTACGCGGGATGCTCCGGTGCCACTGACACCGGCGTGAAGTCGAGCACTGGCGGTTCACACTGCCAGTCAAGCACGTGGATACCTGTGGGAAGCGAGGTGGGCTCGTCGGCAATGGCCCAGGCAATCTCTGCATCTTGCAACATCAGGTCACGACGCGCCTTCGGTTGCTTCAAGTAAAACGGCACATAGCATCCCCCGCACAGCAGCGTTGCAAGCACGGCCAGCGCCTGTCCCCGCCCCTTGTCACAGAAAATGGCAACCCGTTGCGAAGGCTGATGCCCCGCCTGCTGCAACCGTGCAGCCAGCCCAGTGGCCTGTGCCAGCAATTGTTGGTAGCTCAATGCGCCGTGTTCATCAATAACTGCGATGGCCTCGGGACGCCGTTCGGCCTGCGCCATAATCCTCTGATGCAGTAACTGGGCCGGGTAAGTCTTACAGGACGCGTTGGTATACTGACGCGCATGGCACAATGAGGCGGGCAGCGACACCGGGCGAACCTGTTGCATGCAGCCCTCACCTTCTTCAATTAACCGATTGATAAAACTGCAATACAGTTCGAACGCTTGCTCAATCAGAGCCGGAGGAAACAGCGCCTCGCGCGAATCCCACGCCAGCAGGAGCCCTGCTGGCTGTTCCACCACCTGGCAATCGATCAATACCTGCGGCGTCTGCGTCATGCCTTGAACAATGTGGTAGCAGGCCTTTTTCCCATCACGGTTTGCGCGTTGCCCCAACGTGCTGGTAAACACCACGGGCATTAACTGGGCTTCCCCGTGACGACGAGAAAGCGCTCTGAGCAGCTCCAACCCAGAGTAGCTGGCGTGATCCATCGCATCACACAGGCGCTGACTGAGCACACGCAGTTGCTCACTAAACGGAACCGCACCTTGTAAATCAACCTCAAGCAGCACGGTGTCGGTAAAATCACCCACCACGCGCTGGATATCGGGATGCTGTTGGTCGCGCCGAAACACGGGCAAATTCAGCGTGAAATGACGCTGCTGACTGTACAGTGCCAGCACCTGCGCAAACGCCCCGAGCAACAGTACGCTCAACGTCACCTGATATTCTCCAGCCAGTGCGCCAAGTTGCCTGACCTGACTCGCCGACAGCCGTCGATGACGGCGCAGAAACGGCGCATCAGCCGCGGCTTCGGCCAGCGGCAGTTGCGGTGCGTCAGGCGGCGCATCAAGGCGCGCCAGCCAATAGTGTCGATCGTCTCGATAGCATTTTCCTTCACGTGCGGCACGCCGCGCAATAACGCAGTCACGAAAAGTAATGTCCGGCGCAGGGGGAAGCTGTTCCGGGTTGAACAACAGCAGCGCAAGCTCATCGACCAACAGATAGAGGCTGGTCGCATCCAACGCGATCAGTTCAACAGCCAACAGCAACTGCGTCTCACGGGCCAACCGGACCGCATGCGCCGCGAACAGTGGCCAGGTGGCGTAGTCGGCTGGGGTTGACAACAAGGTATCGCGTAGCCGCTCCACGGTGCGCTGCGCCGGTTCAGTGCCAAGATGGCGTAGATCGCTGGTGGGCAACACAAAATCAGGCACCGTTGACAGGACGCGCTGAAAACCTTCTTCTTTCACTACCACCCGTAACATGTCATGGCGCGCAATCAACTGCTGCAATGCCTGCTCCAGCCGCGTGAGCTCCAGCGCCGCCGGAAAACTCACTGCAAGAAAACCGCGACACGCCAGACCGCCGTAAGTGAAAGCGCTGTGACGCCCGATCAGCCACGCCTGCTGAGTTTCCGTCAGGGGGAATGGCGTAAAGCGGCCTTGACGATCGCAGTGAATCGCCTCGTTCTCATTCCTGCTTGCCAGATAGACCAACAGCTCAGGCTTGTGTTCGCGCAGCGCTTCTTTCACCGTTTCACTCAAGGTTCCGGCAGGCGCACGAAAGTGCAGATTATTCCCTTCGCTCCACAACTCGATGCCTTCTAACTCCAGCGTGGCAACAAAATCGGCGATATTCATAGCGATCCCTCCTCCATTCGAGCTCGGTCGGCTAAATGCCTTTCAACGCAGGCACACAGGCCAGATAAGGTTGCGTCAGAGAAAAACTCCTTTATGGTCAGATTGATAGAAAATCGTTCGCACACCTGAGCGACCAGTTTTGTCCCCAGCAACGAGTTACCGCCCGCGCGGAAGAAGGAATCCGTACCCGATGGCAGTGGTCCTTCCACGAGCTGTTGCCACAACGCGGCAACCACATGCTGCAACTCACTGATTTTCTGGGGCTGAGGGGACGCTGAGCGCGGTGACGACATGGCTAACTGACGCCTGTCGATTTTCCCGCTAGGCGTCAGTGGCCAGGTGGTAACAGCCGATATTTCCCCAGGAATCGCATAGCCCGGCAAGGTGATACGCAGTTCGTGGTGCAGCGCGCTCAGAAGCGCGTTGATCTCTTCTTCAGCGGCATCCATCTGGACATAAGCGTGCAGTCCTGCCGTAGCACCGTCGCCCTGCACTACGGCAACCGCGTGACGTACCTGTGGGTGACGCAGTAAGATAAATTCAATTTCACCCAACTCAATTCTGTGACCCTGTAACTTAATCTGATTATCGGTGCGTCCTAAAAACTCCAGCACACCGTCTGGGCGGTAGCGTCCACGATCGCCAGTGCGATACCAGCGCCACGGGTAATCACCGTTGAAGTGCAACGCCGTCAAGCGCGCATCCGCACAATAGCCGCGCGCTACCCCCAACCCACCAATCCACAGTTCGCCGGGTACCCAGTCAGGCGTGTCATTTCCCAATGCGTCCACTACGCGGAAGCGCTGATTCCTCAGTGGGAAACCGTAGGGAACCGTGTGGCACCCTTCCGGTAACGGTGACGACATTGGCCATACCGTGGACCAGATAGCGGCCTCAGTGGCCCCGCCCAACGCAAACGCCTGTGCTGACGGCGCGAGCGTGCGCAGCCGCTCGCCGCTGTCAGGCTCCACCCAATCTCCCGACAACAAGGCAATACGCAGATCGGGCAGCGTCACCTGCCGCGCACAAGCCAAGGTGTGCAGCATATCGAACAGCGACGGCACACTATTCCATACGCTGACACCGTGGGTAGACATCAACGTTAACCATCGGTCCGCATCATGGTGGGGCGAGTCCTCCGCCAACACCAATAATCCCCCTACGCTCAGCGCAGCGAACAGATCAAACACCGACAGGTCGAAATCCAGCGCGGAAACGGCCAGAAATACATCCTGTGCCGAGATATCAAGTTGCTGACACACCGCTTCCAGCGTATTGAGTACATTACGGTGTTCAATCATCACGCCTTTGGGTTCCCCGGTGGTTCCGGAGGTAAACAGCACGTAGGCGAGCGTATCGTCCGGCGGAATGATCGGTGCCTTTAACAGCGCGTTGTCACGCAATGAAGCCAGCAAGTAGGTCGGTATGGCGAACGAAAGTTCGTTGTCGGAGATGACGGCTTTCGCACGCCCCTTACGACAGAGCAGTTCGTGACGCGCGGCGGGATGAGCCTGATTGAGAGGCAAATAGGCCGCCCCGGCGGCGAGAATACCGAGCAGCGCCACCACGCGCTCGCTACCTGACGTCAAGCACAGTGCGACACAATCACCCGAGTGGATGCCGCGGCGTAGCAGTCCGGCCGCAACCGTGAGCGCCTGTTCACGCAGCGCGCCATAGCTCAGGTAGCCGTTCACGCTATCCCACAGCGCCGGACGCTCAGGCCACTGCTGCGCCTGGCTGAAAAAGGCATCATGCAGCGCCCGGTGGCTTGGCATCGGACCACCGGTCGTGTTGGTCTGGAGTCTTATCTGGCACTGCGCAACGGGCAAATCCCTAATCGGCGGAGCAAGCCAGTCGTTGCCTGCCAACGCGCGCAGCGTGTGACAGTACCAGGCAAACATCTGCTCGACCATGTCGGGCAAAAACAGCTCTTCCAGATAATCCCAACTGAGCAATACGCCATCGGCTAAATCAATGGCCTGATGATCAAGCCACACCTGCGGCGTTTGCGAACTGGTGTAGTTCGGCCAGGGCACCGCTTTAGCCAGCGCATCGGCCACACCCAGCATACTGGTGAACACCACCGGTGCGGCCTGTATCTCATTGCCTGTTCGCTGTGCCAGCGCGCGCTGTACCGAAATAGCGGACACTGAGGAGTGGCCAAGATCGCGCCACACTTGTTCCTGCAACCGCTGGGCGTGCCTTAGCCAGCTCTCGGCGTTGTCGGCGTGATACTCTGCCAGCGTCAGCGAGGTAAAATCCCCTACCACGCGGTTGATGTCAGGATGAAGCGGTTGGCGATCGAACTGCGTCAAGGTTATCACCAACGCTTTTTGCCCACTCCACCGACTCAGCGTTTCCGCAAAGCAGGTCAAGAGCAGCACCGAGGGAGTAATTTGCGCCTGACGCGCTCGATCGCTGAGCTGTCGCCACAGTGCGGGCTCGAGTTGCGCCTCCAGTCGACGAAAACGTGGCGTAATGATGGCAGCAGGCACCATACGTGTCGGCAATGCGGGCGCAGGCGGCAACGCATCAAAGCGCTGCTGCCAATAGACGATATCGTCTTCCGCCTGTCCCTGCTGCGCGCGCCAGCACTGATAATCGCGGAATTGTATCGCCAGAGAGGGGAGTTCGGTCTCCGGATTTTGGTAGCATTCGAACCATTCACTAAACAGCGTCAACATGCTTAAACCATCGACAATCAAATTATCGAACAACACCGCAAGTCGTGATTTCCCTGCACCGTAGTCGATCAACGTAATGTCGTAGAGCCTGCCGCTACCGGCAGACAAAATCTGATGCGCCATGCGGTTTCTGAGCAGCGCCAACTGTGCTGACGCATCCGTCAAATGCCGTAAATCGTGGTAACGGAAGTAAAAATACGGAACTTCTTCCATGATGGACTGTTGACCATCCTCGCCGATAACGCAGCGCAGCATGTCGTGCCGTGTGACCAACTGGTTCCAGGCGTGCTCAAGACGCATCAGATCGGCGTGTTGCAGTTCGTATTCGTGGTAGTACTGGGCGGCGATGCCGCCCAGTACTAACCCGTCTCGTCGTCCCAGCCAATAGGCCTCCTGTACGTCATTCAGCGGAAACGGGTGATAACGCTGCGCAGCATCATGGTGTAAACGGATCTGTTGTTCGGGCGTAACGTCCCGCAGCATTGCCGCAAACGCGTGCAGCACCGGCTGACGAAACAGTGACGCCAGCGAGCCGTGAAACCCGTCCTGGGGCAGGCGGCTGATTAGCCGGGTAGCAATCAGACTGTCGCCCCCGAGCGCAAAAAAGTTCGCCTCACGCGTAACCGTGTCCAGATCGAGCAATGCGCCCCACAGTGTTGCCAGCACCTGCTCTGCCCGGCCGACGGGAAGTCCCCCCGCCCGTTCATCACGCAGCCCATTCAGATAGGACTGCACCTCGTCACGAATGGCGGCTCGGTCAATTTTGCCATTGGCCGTCAAGGGCACACGGGCGATGCGTATCAGGTGTTCAGGCACTTCATACTCAGGTAACCACGCCTGTAGCGCCTGTTTGATGCCCGCCATCTCGGTGGCCTCAGGACACACCAGCGCGGCGGCTACCTGTTGCGAAGGGGCATCGAGTACCACGGCAACCGCTTCATCTACCTCCGGCAGTCGCGTTAACGCGCCTTCAATCTCCGCCAGTTCGATGCGATATCCCCGGACCTTGACTTGCCCATCGGTGCGCCCGCAGAAAATCAGCACGCCGTCGTCGCGGTAGTAGGCACGGTCGCCGGTGCAATACCAGGTCGCCCCCTGTCGTACGACAAACTTCTCCGCACTGCGTTGCGCATCACCGATGTAACCATCCGCAAGCCCAGCGCCACTGATCCACAGCTCACCTTTTACCCCATTCGGGCAATCGCGTTCCTGTCCATCTACCACCCGACAGCGCATGTTCGCCAGCGGCTCGCCATACGGTGCCGCAGGCCACCAGTGCTCATCCGGAGTGACGATGTAGCAGGTAGCATGGATTGCCGCCTCCGTCATGCCGCCCAAGGCCGCAAAGCGCGCTTGAGGTGCCAGCGCCCATAACTGATGTGGCAAGGAGTACAAGATACGATCGCCGCCCACCATCACTAGCCGCAGCGACTGCGGCAACCCACAGTCTTGGGCCGCAATGGTCAACATCTCCACTTGTGCGGGCACCGCACTGACCACGCTAACCTGCCAACGAGCCATCAACACCGCCCAGGCGGCCGCATCGCGCCACTGAGGCTCTTCGACCACGGCCAGCGAAGCACCGATGCTGAGGAAGGTGAAAATATCAAAGGCCGATAGATCAAAATCCAGTGCAGAAAGCATAATGGAACGATCGCTGACGCTGAGATCAAAACGCCGGGCGATGGCATCAATGGTATTGGCAACCGCACCATGGCTCACCACCACCCCTTTCGGTACGCCAGTGCTACCGGAGGTAAAAATAACGTAGACCGGTGCATAACCCGGCTGGATGAGAGGTTCTTGCAACGGAGCGCAGGTCAGCGCAGTGCTGAGCGCTACGACAGGAAACGCGGCAGGCCAATCAAGGTGCGTCAGGCTCATATCGTCAGTCAGAACCCAGCGTACCTGAGCCGCCTGGTAAATCTGCTCACGACGCGCCAGCGGTAATGCGATACTGCAAGGGACATAGCAGCCTCCCGCCGCCAGCACCCCTAACACCCCGACAATCTGCGCCGCCCCCTTGCGGTGGGTAATGGCCACCTTGTCGCCTGGCTGTATGCCCTGTTGCACCAGATACGCCGCCACGCTCAGCGCCTGACGCGTCATCTCACCGTAATGCATCACGCCATGATCGCCCCACACCAGCGCCGTCACTTGTGGGGCACGTTGCGCCTGAGCAAAAACGCGCAGGTAAGGCGCTGTGTTATCACCGAAATCCATCGCCGTTTGGTTGATCTGCGCCCTTAGGCGCTGCTGTTCGACGGGAAGCGACAGCGATATCGGCTGGCACCAGTCCGCCTGTACCAGGCTTTCAACCAGATGACAGTATGCGGCAAACAGACTGTCGATAATGCCGGGCGGAAACAGGGCTTCCACCACGTCCCACTCCAGCAGCAGACACCCATGCGATTCGCTGACTTTGGCATCGAGCCACACCTGCGGCGTTTGCGTCAGCGTGTAGTGCACACGGGGAAACGCATCCGACAGCGCCATCGACGCATCCTTTTCCAACCCGAGTACGCTGGTAAATACCACGGGCATCGTAGCCATGCTTTGGCCGTGATAACGGGCCAGTTCGCGTAGCACCTGCACCCCTGAAAACTGCCGATGGCTTAGCCCTTCCCCCACCTGCTGCTGCAACTGCATGGTCGCCTGACAAAAATCTTTACCCTGCGCAGTTTCATAACCGAGCAACAGGATGGAGGCGAAATCCCCCACTACACGGTTGATATCGGGATGCAGTGGCTGGCGATCGAACAGCGTAAAATTCAGCGCCAGCGCAGACTGATTGCTCCAGTACGCCAGCACTTCACCATAGGCCGCCGCCAGCGCCACGCTGGCAGTGATGCCATGCTGCTGCGCCTGCGACATAAAACGCTGCCATGACTCTGCGGGCAACACGTAGCGCCTGCGCTGGAAGCGGGGCTTGGCAATCGTTTCGTGCCTCACCGCCAACGGCAAAGCGGGCGCGGCGGGCAACGTTGCCACTCGCGCCAGCCAGTAGGCTTTCGCCTGCGGCATCAGCGCCGCACCATACTCCGCCTGCCCACATTGATAATCCCGATAGTGGATACGCAATGCGGGCAGTGTCGCCGTCGGATTGCGGTACAATGCATCCCATTCGGTGAACAGGATCATAATGCTACGGCCATCGAACATCATGCTGTCGAGGCTGACTATCAGTCGCTGGCGCGCATCACCCCCTTGCTGATAATCCACCACATGAATCGAAAACAGCGGCCACTCACTCACATCGTAAACCCGGTGCGACAGTGTATCACGCCAGGTCTGCAACGCGCCTTCGACGTCGTCACTGGCGGTATGACGTTCAATGCGATAAGGCCGCGTATCGGGTAGCACCTGCTGCTCCCCGGTGTCGGTCACCACCGCACGCAGCATGGCGTGACGCGAGATCAACTGTTGCCAGGCGGTTTCAAGGCGAACGACATCCAGCCCTTTACCATCAAATTCGATATAAAAATGCGAGCCTACGCCGCCCAGCGTCATCTGTTCGCTGCGGCCAATCCAGAAGGCACGCTGAATGTCACTGAGTGGGAAGGGTTGATAGCGTGCGGCGTCATTGGCGACCAGCACTGGCAGTGAAACGGCAACTTCTGCTTGAACATAATGGCAAAAGTCGCGCAGTTCAGGGGACGTGAATAAGGCATGTAACGGTGCGCTCAGTTGCCGTTCGCGTAACGCCTCAATCAAGCGTGTGGCAATAAGGCTGTCGCCACCCAGAACGAAAAAATTATCCTCACGGCTGACGCTGTCAACGTTCAACAGCGTGGCCCACAGCGCGGCAACCTGCCGTTCGATATCGTTTTCAGGGGCGCTGCGCGCGGTGCGTGCCAGAGTAATCTGCGACGCGGCGAGGCGTTCTACACTCGCCCGGTCTGTCTTGCCATTTTCCGTTACCGGCAGCGCGGGTACAACCACGTAGTGTTCAGGAATGGCATAGCGTGGCAGCAACTGCTGTAACCAGCCTTGCCAGACGCTGGCGCTGTTATTTTCATCTGTCACCAGCGTGGCACAAAGTTGATGGGCCGCCTGTGCTACCACCGTCACGCAAGCGTTGTGAATGGCGGGATGGCGCATCAGGGCCACTTCCACTTCCCCCGGTTCGATACGGTGCCCACGAATCTTTATCTGCTGGTCATTACGTCCGAGACAGTCAATGGTGCCATCGGGCCAATAGCGTGCGCGGTCGCCGCTGCGATACCAACGTCGCCCGACACATTCCACAAATTTTTCTGCGGTGCGCTCCGCATCGTTGCGATACCCCATTGCCAATCCTGAGCCGCTGACCCACAGTTCACCGGCCACCCAGGGCGGGCAATCTCGCCCCAAAGCATCAACAATACGGCAATACATGTTGGGCAAAGGTGTACCGAAAGGCACCGTCGTCCAGCGCGGATCGTCAGCATGCAGCACGAAAAGCGTGGAGTGGATTGCGGCTTCCGTCATGCCCCCTAACCCGACGAAAGGTGCTCCCGCGGTGCGCCGCCACCAGCGCTCTGCCAATGCTACCGGAATACGATCGCCCCCCAGCATAACCAGCCGGGCAGAAGATAATGGTGTGTCTCCGGCAGCCGTGAGGATCATCTCCAACAGCGCAGGCACACAACTGATAATGCTGACATCATAGCGCTGTATCAGCGCCAGCCATTCATGGGCATCCCGGCGTTGGTGTTCGTCAACCACCGCCAGCCGAGCACCGCGGCTCAGACATGAGAAGATATCGTAAGCAGAGAGATCGAAATCAAGCGCCGATAGCGTGATGGTACAATCGCTGGGTGTGACAGTGAAATGCGCATCAACGCCGTCCACCGTATTGGCAACCGCTCGGTGCGAAACCGCGACGCCTTTCGGTTCGCCCGTGGTGCCGGAGGTAAAGATGACATACATCGCCTGCTGCTCATCCACCTCGGCCGTTGCCGCAAGCGGCAACGCCTGCAACCCCTGCACCAGCGGAAACACCGGAATCCCCTGCGG
Organism: Symbiopectobacterium sp.; assembly: GCF_051710365.1. Lineage (NCBI taxonomy): Bacteria > Pseudomonadati > Pseudomonadota > Gammaproteobacteria > Enterobacterales > Enterobacteriaceae > Symbiopectobacterium > Symbiopectobacterium sp. Next base: position 25,657 of record NZ_JBPETA010000013.1, read on the forward strand.
CCATTCAGGCTGATAGGCACTGCGAGAGTCGCAAAGCACCAGCGCTACATTGGCCAGGCGGTATACGGCTTCGCGGCGTGCCAGCGGAATATCAATACCGCAGGGAACGTAGGTTGCACCCGCCGCCAGGGTTCCTAATACCGCCATAACTTGCTCCGGCCCTTTCCCCATACTGATCGCAACGCTGTCACCCGTTTTGATGCCCTGCTCTTGAAGAAAACGTGCGATGCACAAGGCGTTTTGTGCCAATTCGCCATAATGCAGCACACCGTGCTCACCCCACTGCAAGGCGATGGCATCGGGTTCTCGCTCGGCTTGCATGAAGAATCGGTGCAGTAGCGTCGGCGCACTGGCAGGTTCGGCAGTCTCTGGTGGCCAGGGTGCTACCGGCTGTGGCACTGGCAGCGGGCGCTGCCAGCACGTTATATCGTCGAGCAACGCGTGTACCTGTTGCTGAAACTCGTCGAACATGGCATCAATCACACCGGGTGCAAACCTGTCAGTACGCACATCCCAATTCAACATGATGCCGTTCAGGTATTCCGTAGCCTGTGCGTCAATCAACACCTGCGGCCCCTGAGAAACAGACCACACCGGCTCCCCTAACACCGCGCGCACTTGTGGTTCAAAGAGATCGCCCAGTGCCAATGCGCTGGTAAACACCACCGGAGCCAGGCTGGCATTGCTCTGCTGTTGCCGCGACAGATCGCGTAACACATCAACGCCACTCCACGCCGTATGTGCCAGCGCCCGATGAAGTTGGGTTTGCAGTTGACGCGCCTGCTCGATAATGCTCGCGGCACTCCCCGGCTCAACGCTAATCAGCACCGAGCTGGAAAAATCCCCCACCAGCCGATCGGCATCTTCTATCTCTTCATCACGGGAAAAAACCGGCAGGTTCAACAGAAATGGAGCCCCGCCGCTCCATAGGCCAATACACTCACCAAAGATCGTTGCCAGTACTACCGGGACGCTCAGCCCGGATTGGTGACTCATTGTCGTCAATTGCTGCTGCTGCGTAGGGTTCAGCCACAGATAGCGTTCGGTTACCGGTGCAGTTTTCTCTGATGACTGAAGGGGCAAGGTAAGTGATGTTACCAAGCGGGATAACTGCGTTTGCCACCAAGTTCTGTCCTGCTCACGACGGTGTTGATGCTTCTCTTGCCAGCGCTGTTGGTAGTCACGATAGCTTGACCTCAACGGCGGCAACGCATAATCCGGTTGGCGATAGCCTAGCGCCAACTCACGCAGCAAGATACGCAAGCTCGCGGCATCGCCAGCGATCATATCTAAATCGATATGCAGCCGACTGTCTCCTGTTGGCAGCAGCGATAACGCCAACATCAGCGTTTCACCATTGGCGATATCCAACTGCTGATAGGTATAGCGCTGACGCAATGCGGCCAAACGCCCGTGGCATTGCTCCGCAGACAACTCGCGCAAATCATTAATCTGTAGCTGACAAGGACTATCTGGGGCAATGTGCAGACGCGCATCCTCATCAATACGCAACCGCAGCATGTCATGCCGTTGAATCAGGCGGTGCAGCGCGCTCGCCAGCCGTTCTGGATCGAGCGCTTTGCCATCCATTTCAGCATAAAAATGGGCGCTTACGCCCCCAAGTTGTTGCCGCTCGTTACGCCCAATCCAAAAAACGTGCTGCATAGTGGCAAGTTCGAACCCCGGGGTATCGCACGGCTGTGCATCAGCATCGGTCACCGCGCGATACGCTTCGGCAGCAGATATTACCTGACGCCACTCTTTGACGGTCCGTTTATCGATAAAATCCGAGAAAGTGACGGCGATCCCCTCGCGCCGTAACCAGGTCGCGGCACGCATGGTGCGCATCGAGTCCATGCCATGGTGCATCAGATTCCTGTCGTCGTGTAATGCTGCTTCGGGAACATCGAGTATCCTGCTCAATAAAGGGATCAACAGCGCATCCTTTTTGGCCATCTGGTTCACTCTCCTTTTGCTTGCCGAAGTTCAACTCCGGCTTGACTCACTGACAGAGACCTATGATGTTTATTTATTACGGCCAAGATCATGTTTTATAAGCTATGCCAAAAGACATTCATCTATGCGTTGAGCCAAAATAACGGCAACGTTGAGATTTCTGCATTCATAAAACAGGAATACATTGTTAAAATTTGCCACTTTCAACCTCTGTGATATGCTATTCTTCACTTTTTGTTGGATTTTTCCATCACTAAATAAATATTCATACCCGGCCTATAAGCACGCAGGGAAATATAAGCTGGCACATTATTCTTCTTTTATTCACCGTGCGCAGAAGCGCGAGCGGTAGCGGGCGTTCTGCTTTACAGTCATAAAATATAACCAGACGATATTTATTTCGCGTCGAGGGATCCGCTACGGTTGATAGCAGGCAATCCATGGGGAGAAGTGAGATGACAACCCGTAAACCTGCGCCAGAAGCGCCCTGTAACAACAATACGCTTAGTAATGATGTGTTAGCTCGTCGTGTTATTGAGTGGCGTCGTGAGCTCCATCAATTTCCTGAACTGTCTGAGCAGGAGTACCAGACCACCCAACGTATTACCCGCTGGCTGAACCAACTGTCGATCTCCCCCCTCTCCATTACGTTGAAAACCGGCGTGGTCGCCGATATCGGTGCATCCTCGGGGCCGGTGGTTGCGCTGCGCGCAGATATTGATGCGTTACCGATTGTCGAAGACACTGATGTTCCTTTCCGCCCACATCATTCTGGCATGATGCACGCGTGCGGACATGATTTTCATACTGCGGTAATGCTGGGTGCGGCGGGACTGCTGAAAGCCCGTGAAGCACAACTACCGGGCCGCGTGCGCCTGCTGTTTCAACCAGCGGAAGAGGTTTCCGTCGGTGCCCGACAACTGATTCACGCCGGCGCGCTACAGCCGGTCTCCGCCGTGTTTGGCTTACACAACGCACCGGAGTTACCAAGCGGCACGTTTGCCACGCGCTCGGGGGCCTTTTACGCCAACGTCGACAGGTTTTCCATCCGCGTCACGGGGAAAGGTGCACATGCGGCCAAGCCTGAAGAAGGGATCGACAGCATTATCGCCGCCAGCCATATTGTCATCGCCTTGCAAACCCTCCCCAGCCGCCGGATCAGTTCACTGGAATCGCTGGTGGTCAGCGTGACACGCATCGAAGGCGGCAATACCTGGAATGTGTTACCGCAAACCGTCGAACTGGAAGGAACGGTGCGCACCTACAGCACGCAGGTGCGGGAACACAGGTGCCAGACATGATGCGCCAGGTTATCCACGGCACCGCTGCCGCACTGGGCGCGCAGGCCGAGCTGGAGTGGCACCCCGGGCCGCCCTCTGTGAATCAATACGCCGTTTTGGGCTGACTTCAGTAGACAAGTTGCCGCAGAACAGGGCTATCAGGTTGAAACCGCTGAACGGCAGATGGGCGGAGAAGATTTTGCGCTTTATTTGCAACGCTGCCCCGGTACGTTTGTCAGTATCGGTTCTGGCAGCCCCTTTGGCCTGCACCATCCAGGTTTCAACCCTGATGAATCAGCTATCTATCCTGCATCGCGCTATTTTGCGGCACTGGCAGAAGCAGCATTGCATCAGTTGGCGCAAGAGCAACACACGGCAGCAACGAGCAAGGCAACGTCACCAACGGCGTGATGCCGTTTAGCAGATTATTTATCCCTGGCAGGGGTAATCTGCTGTGCCATGCGTTGAGCACGCAGCGCCAATTCCGTCACGGTGAACACCCATTGCTGCGTCATGGCGTTTTCGGTACGGTTTAGGCAATCCTGTACAAATTCGCGGAAAAAACGCCGCTCAACGTTGCCCGCTGTCGCGATGCGCTGCTCGCCATCCTTATTCACCAGATAGAGAATGTTACTTTCGCCACGGGTGATATCGACATATTTACGCAGTTCAATATACCCTTCGGTGCCCAAAATGGTAAGACGCCCATCGCCCCAGGAGCTGAGCCCGTCAGGCGTAAACCAGTCGCAGCGAAAATAGCCTGTGGCACCGTTTTCACCGCGCAGCATGGCATCGCCAAAAACCTCGAACTCAGGCGCGTGTGGGTGTTGATAATTGGCCACCTGGCTGGCAATCACGCTCGCTGCCGTATTGCCAGTAAAATAGAGGAACTGCTCGATTTGATGAATACCAATATCGCATAAAATGCCGCCGTAACGCTGGCGCTGGTAAAACCAGTCAGGACGTGCACCGCGCTCACGATGCGGCCCACGCCGATGGTCTGGAGAACCCGCCCTATCGCCCCTTGCCGCACCAATTCTCCCGCGTATAACACACTGTCCACCACCACATGCTCATTAAAATAAACGGCATATTTGCGCCCGGTCTGTGCCACAGTGGCTTTTACCGCATTCAACTGCGCCAACGTGGTCAGCGGCGGTTTGTCGGTAAAATAGTCTTTGCCTGCCGCCATGACGCGCAGACCCAGATCGGCGCGTTCATCAGGCACCGCCGCGCTAGCGACCAGTTGGATCGCTGGGTTTGTCAGAATGGCGTCAACGCTGCTCGCCATCGCCACATCAGGAAAACGCGCAGCAAAACGTTCGCGCATAATCGGATCAGGATCGTACACTGCAACCAGCTCCGCGCCTGCACCAATCAGATGGCTGCACATATCATAGATATGGGTGTGCTCTAACTGCACTGCGGCAAAACGCAGTTTCTCGACGCTCATATTACCTCCGGTATGATGTGCGGGGACTTCGGGAAGACAGCGTGCGTAAAAGCCTTTACACTGTACGTTCCTCATCAGCTGTGATCTGGCTCGCATTTTGGTCAGACGCCGTGTAACCCATGCCCGTTCCGAGCACGGTAATGCGTGCTGCATTATTCAATGAAATAGCCTGCTTATGACCAAAAAATGTCTGCTGATCGCCATCGTGTTGTTACTGCTTTATCTCAACCGTGATGCCCTGAACCCATTTAAACCCGATTGCACGGCGATACCCGCTGGTGCGCCAAAGCCCGATGCCTGCCAGGTAAAAGAAGTCGCGCCGGGATTTGAGATCTGACGCATCTTACACCGGGATTTTCCTCGGGTAAGCTCATTTAGTTAGTAAGCACAGTGCGGATCACGGCTGCGGCTTGTTGTGGCGGCAGTGCGAGAATGTGGCGATATAACTGTAATGTAATATCACAGACCCTGTACACGATTCTGTGTAAATGCCTTTTCTCAGTAGTGACCGTCCAGACGATCACCGAACTCGATAATAAAGCGGCTCATAGCCATACGCCAGTCCCTCAGCGGCATCGTCCATTTTTGT
>NZ_JBPETA010000014.1:0-30811 GCF_051710365.1 Symbiopectobacterium sp.
CCTTGTTATAGGAGGGCCAGTTAGTGATTTTAAAATTTTGTTTTGCCATGGAGACCTGATTTTGAAACAACTATGGTGATCTGTTCCGATGATTACCCAAACTTTCTATTTATTCAACAAAGCCATTGAGATGTCATTGCCAGCATACATCACAACTCAAAGGTCCTTGTCACATAATAACATTTTGAGCGGTGATTACTCTACTTATCAATACCCGAATGCACATGCTTGCGCAGGTTTACCATCACAGTAATTCATCCAGACGCTTCGCATCATTTGCTCAAAGTACAGTGAGGGCGACCCGCCTTGTTTTTCAATCGCCTTGAAGCGAGGCCGTAAGGCCTGCCGGCATTGATTCAGTTCATCAAGCCGAGTTGACCAGCTAATGGCTTGCTCGATGTATTCTTGCTTTGAAGAAGCGACAAATCCGTCTAAGCCCAGTGCGTTTAATGCAGCAACACCTTGCCATGTATGGTAGTTTTCACCCGTCAACATGAGTGTCGGCACCCCCATCCAAAGCGCATAGTTGGCAGTTGTCCCTCCAGAGTAAGGGTAAGTATCAAGCAATAAATCAATTTCATGATGTAATGCCAGATACTCACTTAACGACAGCCTTTCATGAAAAACAAGTTGAGATGATGCTATTCCATAGCTATCAAATTTAGCGCGCAAAATGGCAATGTCTTGTTTACCGGAGAGACCTGCGATAATCATTCGACTATCGGGCACCGACTTGAGTATTTGGGCCCATGCATCGCAAATATAATCGTTAAGTTTTTGTATACGATTCATGCTAGCAAACGTGAATCCCCCACGTTTTATAGCAGGTAATTCGTTCACTTCAGGGCTATTGTCCACACTTTTAAATTGAAGTTCGCTACGCAGATAAACCAGCTTTTCCACAAATTGTTGTTGGAAGTTTTTCGTTCCCGGAGCCAAATTAAAAATAAGGAAATAGTCCATTGCTGACATTCCTGTGGTGCCAGGACAACCAATCCAGCTTATCTGTATGGGAGCAGGTTTAAACGCAAACATAGACAAGCGATTACGCGCAGTATGACCAGAAAGATCAAACAGAATATCAATCTGTTCCTCATGGATTAGCTCAGCTAACTCTATATCGCTCTTGCGATACACAGCGTGCCATCCGTCAGCAGTTTGCTCAAAGGACTGCGTAACATTGTCGTACTTATTTGATGAGGCAAAGCCATAAAGCGAAAAGTGCTCCCGATTGATACTCTCCCAAATTGGCCTTAAGAAATTCGCCACTTGGTGATTCCATAGATCTCCAGAAACAAAACCGACGCGTAATTTACGCCCAGGTTCCCGTGTTCCTTTCGGGATGAAATGCCGATGATACTGTTGTGCCCGTTGCTCTACCAATACACCATACCCTCGGTGCTCTGCATAAAGTGACTCAGGCGTTTCCCGTACATCGTGTAGCAGCGTGAAAAGATAGCTGCTATATAAATCACAGTCATCAGGAGCAATAGCACGCATACGGCGAAAACAGTCCACAGCTTCACTCATCCGCCCTTGCGAGCTGAGCAGGTTGGCCAGGTTGTTTAATATGTTAGGTTCTTCTGGCGCATATTGTTCTGCTTTTCGAACGCAAAATTCAGCTTGGGCCATTTCATTGCTGTCTTTATACAAGGTGCTGAGCATATTCCATGCCCCTGCATTACGAAGATCGCAACGCAATATTTTGCGTACCAAACGCCCGGCATAGTAGTGTCGATAGCTATACCAAAAGGCATAAGCAGCATCCAGGTATACACTCCAGCTCGTAGCATGCATCGACAATGTTTTCATCAAGGCAGCTAGCCCCTCGTCATATGCACCCGTCTTTAAGTTTGTTTGCCCGAGCAGATACCAGCAATACATGTTCGATGGCATTTCTTCGACCAGCGCTTTAGCCTTGCTCCGAGCCGCCGCATAATCATTAATACTGATAAGGTCTCTAATTTGCTGTTGTACCTTTTTATCGACTGACCTAGCATCAGCCACTCGTTTACTGTGGTGAGACTTCTTCACTTTTTCTGAATCCGGGCTGATGTATCCCCCGACGCTGGTTTCACTGCAATACATGATCAATGCCCCGAGATAGCGCTCGCTCTTTGATGAACATGCTTGCAACAGTTGCTGAAAATAATGTTGCCAGGCAGGGACGCTCCCCCACAGCACGCCTGCTATACGTAGACGCTCCATGAACTCGTAGCAATCAGCTTCAAGTGGCAGGTCAGATTTCTGGCATAACAGCAGCCTCAGGTAATCTTGTTCTTGCTGAGTAAAGGTAAACGTAATCTTGTCATGCCAGAGATTGAAAGCACCGATAGCGGTATGCGCGGGTACGTTATCCCGCAATAAGGCAGCAACACAAGGTAGGAGCTGTACTGATGTCGATGAGCTACTATTATAACGCCCTTGTTCCTGGCTAAAGTGCAATCCATCGATTCCACTGCGAAAAAGCATTGTAAGCGCATCCAACACATCCTGCTGATGCTGCTTATCTTCTTTATCATATTCTGGCGCCCGGGTATTAAACACCAATTGATCAAAACTGACACTGTAGGGCCAGGCATCACTGATCACATCCATCATGTTCAGCGCTAAATCATGATTGATATGCACAACAACACCACTGCCAGAATAATGCGCATTGGCCACATGGCCTTCGTTAGTTACACCTCGCTGAAAACTCCCCGCCCAATGAAAATGCGTCAACCGCGCTAAATCAGGTGTTGGCAGAATGTCCTTTGCACGCTGTTCAGGCACTAACAAACTAAAACGATGGCTACGTCCAACAGCAAAATCCAGGTATTGCTGACCCAGCAACTTGTTATCACCCGGGCATATTGCATTATGCAGTTTCTCAACGTCACCACCATAGTATCCCGCAATCTCGGTATGAGGCAGAAGATCCCCTACATAGGCAAATCCAGCACCGGCAGCCATAGCATGAAAATCGAGTAGATAGCATGGCTCATTCAAGCCCTGAAGATACCTCAGACTCAAGGCTAAATCTGAGCTGGTTTCAGCATGTTTAACCAGCTCACGCATTGGTTCACTTAATGTATTTTTTGCAGCCAGTCCCAGAGACATGAAAGTTAGCATCGCACGAGCACTATCAAGTTGTTCTGTTGGCGTTTGTGCCAGGCTGCTATGCAATTGCAGCGCATCCTGCAATACTTCAACAACCTTATAGCCGGGATAAGTACTCCATGCCAGGCAAGCTATCCCTTTGGGCGTTAAATGCAGCTTAACCCACTCTAATAGCGCCGAGCGCATTGCATTATTGATCGTAGAGAAATGACCATGAATGATGATGTAATCAAATTCCCCCAAATCACTGTTTAATAATTCATCAATTCCCGCGGTCGCCAACTGAAGATTTGGCACTGACATTGTGCGTAATGCATGTTGTCCTTGGCTAATCAGCGCATCATCCAGATCAATACCAACCGCCTGACTCTTTTCATAAGCAAGTACAAACGGCAGTATGTTATCCCCTGCACCACAGCACAGTTCAAGTACTCTGGCTTTTTCTACTGCAGGCGTATGGATACCGTATAAATAGGCCGCCGCCTTGATATGTACCGGCGATGCATATGACGTTTCAATTTGTGGGCGATGCACTGTTTCATCAGCAACATTAACAAGGTCAACAGAATTATCTTGCATATTAAGCGGATATCCTTAATTCATTAGTCCAATCGCTTTACGGTGGCATAGCTGCTCAATAGCAACTATTGATCCGCTGAGTAAGGGTGCCCGACTGAAAAACTCTCAGGTTCCAGCCCTAAACAATAACGCCGCCAACATTCACGCCACATCTGCCCCACGCAGTCTGAAACCGATACCTTACCAGCACCATCGCTAGCCGCTTTTACACGATCGCGCAGGCTAAGACGAATGGCATTGAGTTCGTTAGTTTTACTCGACCAAAGCACAGCTTTTTCGATGAATTCGTCTTTACTGTACCCAATAAACGCCGACAATCCGCAAGACTGCATAATGGATGCCCCCTGACGTGACACCAGTGTCTCACCCGCCAGTGAAATGGTTGGCACCCCCATCCATACAGCATGATTTGTGACAGTGCCGCCGCTAAATGGGAAGGTATCTAACAACAAATCGACGTCGTTATGCGCCTGAAAATAATGTTCTAAACTCATGTTTTCAAATAGTTTAACTCGATTGATATCAATACCTCGGCGGTGCAAATTCTCAAGAATGTGAGCCCAAATAGCACTCGGCATGTTGCCAATGCGCATTCTTGACGTTGGAACGCGTTTTAATATCTCCGCCCACGCATCTAACACATCATCATTGATCTTATTCGGGCGGTTGAAACTGCCAAAGGTGAAATAGCCGTTCTTAAGTGCGGGCAATGGGTTGACAGGTATCGTGGCTTCCTTGTTGTCAAAACTATTCGGCAGAGAAAGGTAGATCAATTTTTCCGTAAATTGCGCCTCAATCACGGGATCTTTCGCCACAGGGAAAATAGTCGCGTAATAATCCATTACAGGCAATCCCGTGGTAGCATGATAACCAACCCAAGAAATTTGTATCGGCGCGGGTTTTAACGCAAAGGTACTTAACCGGTTGTACCCGGTATGCCCAGAAAGATCGATCAATATATCAATCTTATCCGTCTTTATCATCTCGGCTAATTCAATTGGGTTGACATGTTGAATATCTCGCCAGGCATCTGCGGTTGCTTCGAAGTGATCCGTACCCGCATTGCGCAAATAGGAGGGGCTGTTGTTGTAGCAGTATAATTCAAACTGTTTCCGATCTAACTTATCCCAAATCGGTGTGAAAAAAAAGCCCACTGGATGCCAATCTCTAAGGTCACCAGATACAAAACCGATACGCAGTTTCCTATCGAAAGATTTGTCGAGAGGTCGATAACCTTCGAACGTCTGATGCGCGGCCCATGCCATTTCTCCTTTGGCATAGGCCAAATGACAATCCATAAGCTCTTGGGCAGTCGCATTTTTACTGTGAGAAAGAATAAATGCCAATTGGCTGTAGACATAGTAATCAGAAATCGGATCTCTTATCGCTTTACGTAGAAACGCAATTCCCTCATCGGTCTTTGCCTGTTCGCAAAGGCATCCCCCCAATAGACCAACGATTTGCTGACTATTCGGCACTAATGCTATCGCCTGTCGTGCACAGTATTCGGCATGATCTAATGTTTTACTCTCTTTATGTAAGAGTCCAAGCAAAAACCAATCTGGAGAGCTTTTCCGGTTACAGCGCAAAATTGCACGGGCTAACCGCCCTGCAGTCCAAAACACTCGGTGTTGGTAGAGCGCCATCGCCAACTCTGAGTAAACAAATAAACTCGTTGAGTTATAAGATAATATACGCGTTAGCATCAGTGCAGTTGATGCATCATCCGCAACCCGCCGATAAAATCGTGATAAATAATAACAACCATTTATCGTTTTCAGAAGTCGCTCTCGTTCATGCTCTACAAGCGCGATCGCTTTTTCATTTTTACTTTTAATCAGAAGACTATTGATTTCAACAACCAACTCACCATCTATCGAGTCTTCATCCTGATTCGCAGCGTTTGTGTCTGTTTCATTGGCCAGAAGTTCAAAAGTGCGAGTATAGAATCCCCCTGCCGAAACATCGCTGGAGAACAGTAATAACGCACAAGGTACTCGATTAAGATCAACCAATTCTGCATTGCGCGCGACCTGCTGATAATAGCGTTTCCAGCCCAGTGCAGATGCGTTTAACACACCTTTATGGTGTAGGTTGTCAACCAACGTTCGGTTGGTTGCTGTAAGGGTTAAGCTTGGAAGTAACAGTTGTTCACGTTCTTCTTCCGTAAGCCCCACCACTTCTTGCCACAGATTAATGACAGACAGCGATCCTGGCGCACTCTGCAACTGGAGCTTAACACTCTCGCTAGCTGCAACATGGTGCTCATTGCACAAACTGTGGCGATCTTTGTCCAACTGAAAATGGAGGCTTGAGATGCCTTTATTCAGCAACGCTTTCAGTGCATTAATTATTTTCTTCTCAAGATCGGCCGAAAAAGGTGATTCTGGATCATCATCTGGCAATCGACAATGAAAGACGAGCTGGTCAAAGCTGACACTATACGGCCAAGCATCTCCGAGGGTGTCAAGGATACACATCGTCAGAATATTGTCTGTAGAAACAGCGACACCATCATGACTGGCGAGCGAGTTATGAATAACACGAAGATCGGAAGTCTGACGGCGGAACCCTCCAGCCCAACGCATATCCGCCAATCGGGAATAATCAATCTGCTCAGATACTTCTGGAGCCCTACTCTGCAATACCAATAAACTAAAACGCTGACTACGATTTACTGCAATATCCAAATATTGCTGACCCATCACCTTTCCACATCCAAAGGCGATATTCTGCCACCGCTCATCTAACGCTTTGTTGTAAAAATCGGGCGTTTCTGTTTCAGGCCTCACATCACCCACGTAGGCCAAACCGCAATTTTCGATACGGTTATTAAATTCGACTAAATAACTGGATTCGTTTTTGCTTTCCAGAAAATAGTGTGTGAATAAATCGTCTGACAGTGCATTCGCTTTCTTCAGAGGTAAGTCAAGACGGCTTTCGGTAGCAGCTGACATCGGGGATACCTGGTTAAGCCAAGACAACATCGCTTTTCCCTGCTCGACTTGCTCGGTAAAATTTTCCCTCCGACAACTGTGAAGTTGGATCGCATCGCGTAGTGCCTCCATGGATTTAGCTCCAGGCTGGCAAAACCAATCTAGAGCAATAATGCCTTTCGCACTCAACTTTTGTTGGAAAAACGCCAGCAAGAGATCGGTCACTTCATTGGCAAGCAGAGAAAAACTCCCCTGAACAATGATGTAATCAAAATTCTCCCACGAGTTGCCCAGTAATGCCTCCAGAGACAAACTGTAAAGATGTAGGTTGGTCGGCAACAGGATATCTGCATTTTTCTGTTTTTCAGGGAGAGACTCTGATGCTAATTCAACCCCAACGATCTGCGCAGAAGGGTAAGCGGTGGCAAAAGGCAGTAAGTTTAATCCGTCTTCACACCCAAGCACTAAAGTACGCGAATATTCAGCTGGCACAGTGTCAATGCAGTACAGCCACGAAACAGCCCGAATATGTTCAACCGAACCATAGACTCGTTCCATTGGGGTTGGAACAATGTCCTCAGCCGTGGTGTTCTTTGCGTCACTATTGTTCTTGTTGTCCAACTTACTGTCTAAAGCCGCCATTTGACCAACTCCCAATTAAACCTATCTGTAGACTATCAACCTTGATACACACACAATCCAGCAAGGACGTTATTCTTCTAGCCGTTTATCCGGCACTAACGTAAAAAAATAAAAACTTGTGCTTTAAAACAAAAAAAGCCAGCCCGGAGGCTGGCTTTGAAAACTGAGTATAGCAATTAACGCAGCAGAGACAGAACAGTCTGCGGAACCTGGTTGGCGTTTGCCAATACAGCAGTACCAGCCTGTTGCAAAATCTGGTTTTTGCTCATGTTAGACACTTCGGTCGCCACATCAGCATCTTCAATACGACTACGTGCAGCAGTCAGGTTAGTTACGGTGTTGTTCAGGTTAGTGATGGTAGATTCGAAACGGTTCTGAATCGCACCCAGATCACTACGTTGAGTATCAACGGCTTTCAGTGCAGCGTCCACATCAGCCAATACGGTAGTATCCAGAACGTCAACACCTTTCGCGCCAACTTGACGTTGACCATCAGCAGTACCGGTACCGGAAACAGTAATCTGGCCACCAGAAGCAGCGGCAGAACCAGCAGAATCAAATTTGTTCCAGCCAGAGTTGCCTTTCAGGGTGATACTGATAGTTTCGCTATCGTTAGCACCGACCTGGATGGAAATAGAAGTATCAGCGCTGGTTTTGGACAGCACTTTGATACCGTTGAACTGAGTCTGAGAAGCAACGCGGTCAATTTCTTCCAAACGTTGGTTAACTTCAGACTGGATGGAGTCGATGTCAGATGCAGAGTTAGTACCATTCTGTGCCTGAACAGACAGTTCACGGATACGTTGCAAGTTGTTGTTGATTTCGTTCAGAGAACCTTCAGCAGTCTGCGCGATTGAGATACCGTCGTTCGCGTTACGAGCAGCCTGAGTCAGACCTTTGATGTTTGCGGTGAAACGGTTAGCAATCGCCTGACCAGCAGCATCATCTTTAGCGCTGTTGATGCGATAGCCTGAAGACAGACGTTCAATAGTTGTCCCCAGTGCGGAATGAGATTTATTCAGGTTATTTTGTGCTACCAGCGACAGGCTGTTAGTGTTGATCACTGCCATAGTTGTATTCCTTTTTCAATTCAAGTCAGTTAGGAGGACAGCGTCTGCCGCCCACGGTTTCATCACCGTCCTACCTGATATCGGCACTCCTTTCAGAAGCTTTAATGATTTTTTAAAATTTCCTTCGAAGTGGATTACTGATTAAAATACGCTGTAGCGGATGCCATCGTGCCATCTCAGTTCTGCTGAAAGATTATACTAAACTTTGTTCATTATTTGCCGATAAGCTTCTAAAGGCATTAACTTATTCATAAGGAATTACCATGGCAAGCATCAGCTTCACAGGTTACACCAGCGGAATGGGCAATATTCTTTCGCAATTAACAACCAATGAACAGACTCGCTTAACCCCGATAAAGGCACAACAAACGCTTTACGAAAACCGAGATAAAGCCTTTGACACCCTTAAGAGTGCACTAGAAAAGCTGAACACTGCCGCAGAAGCATTGACCAAAGCAAGCAGTATCAATAAAACCAGTGTCAGCAGCACCAATACCGCTTTCACAGCAACAACGGATAGCAAAGCAACTAACGGCAATTACAGTGTAGAAGTGAAGACACTTGCTACCGCGCAATCCTTGATCTCGGGTGAATTTGCCAGCAATACAGCACAGCAGGGATCAGCGACAGAAAACAATACCCGGACCCTGACTATCAGCCAGCCAGGTCAGGATAAACCACTTGAAATCAAACTGACCGATGACCAGACATCATTAGTGGGCATCCGTGATGCAATTAATAAGGCTAATGGCAATGTTGGTGCGAGTATCATCAAAGTGGATGACGATACTTATTATTTGTCTATCACGGCCAAAGACACTGGCACCGATGCTAAGATGACTATCAGCGTCACCGGTGATGACACGCTGAATAGCAAATTGAATTATACCTCCGATACAGGTGCTGGCAGTGGTGCAATGACGCAGCAGACTGCCGCGCAAAATGCGTCAATAAAGCTTAATGGCATGACGATTGAGCGCCAAAGTAACACGATTTCTGATGCTATTGATGGCGTTACATTAACATTGAAATCCCAAACAGCGACGAATTCATCAGAGACATTATCAATCGCCAGTGATATTGCGCCGATGAAGACAGCCGTTCAAAATTACGTCGATGCGTACAATGCACTGCAGACTACAATTGGTACTTTGACCAAATACACAGAGGTAGATCCTGGTTCTGATGCACAAAGCACCAGTAACGGCGTATTGCTTGGTAACAGCACTGTCCGTGGTATCCAGACCTCACTGAAAACACAAATCTCCTCCGCTCAGAGCGGTATGGATATCAGTACGCTCAATGAAATGTGCGTTAAACAAAACCCCAAAACCGGCATGCTTGAGATTGATAGCGATAAGCTAACAACTGCACTGACAGATAATTCCAGTCAGGTATTAGATTTCTTCGTTGGCGACGGAAAAACCACCGGCTACGCTACGCAAGTCACTAATTATTTAGACAACGTTCTTGATTCCAGCAAAGGGGCAATCCAAACCGCTAAAGACAGTATTGCAGCGACGCTGAAAACCATTAAAAAAACCTACGATCGCACTCAGCAAAGTATCGAAGATACCATTGCGCGCTATAAAGCGCAGTTTGCCCAGTTGGATACGTTGGTTTCTAAAATGGATAGCACCAGCGATTATCTGACAAGACAATTCGCTGCCTTAAACAAACGTAGTTAATGGAGAAAGCCACTGATGTACAGCAGAAATGGCAGCCAGGCCTATGCCCAAGTTGGCCTGGAAAGCAGTGTGATGAGCGCCAGCCCACATCAGCTCATTGTTCTGCTTTTTGACGGTGCGCGCAGTGCGTTGGTCCGTGCGCGGATTTTATTACAGCAGAATGATATTGTTGGTAAAGGCTACGCTTTATCCAAAGCTATCGATATCATCACGAATGGCCTTAAAGCGGGCTTAGACATAGAAAAAGGCGGTGAGTTGGCAGAGAACCTTGCCGCCCTTTATGATTACATGGTTCAACGTTTGATGATTGCTAACTTGCATAATGATG
This sequence comes from Symbiopectobacterium sp., assembly GCF_051710365.1. Lineage (NCBI taxonomy): Bacteria > Pseudomonadati > Pseudomonadota > Gammaproteobacteria > Enterobacterales > Enterobacteriaceae > Symbiopectobacterium > Symbiopectobacterium sp. The sequence goes on from NZ_JBPETA010000014.1 coordinate 10,346, forward strand.
CAAAAGTTATCGACGAAGTTGAAACATTGCTTAATAGCATCTCTGATGCCTGGCGCCAGATTGGCCCTACACCGCAAACGGTACAGAGCGGAGCAGCATAAATGACAACGCCTTCGCAACTGCTTAAGGATTATCAGCAGCTTCAGCTACTGAGCCGACATATATTGGCTCTGGCTAACAACGGCGCATGGGATGAAGTGGTCGAACAAGAGATTATATACATTCAGTCGGTGGAGAATCTGAGCAAGATGCCGATTCCCGATAATCTGGACAGTGTAATGCAGTTGCAATTTCGCAAAATTTTGCGAGAAATCGTAGAAAGTGAAGCGCAAATAAAAGAGTTACTGCAAAAACGCATGGATGAGATGAGTTCATTAATGCAAACATTAGTTAAGCAGCATAGTGTCAATGCCGCCTATGGTGAATTCTCGCCCCAAGGTGTTATTCCTGGCAATATTAATCCTCAAGAGTGACGGTGCTAGGGCAATTTGCCGCGTGCAAGAAAAAACCATTCTGACGTCGTTGGAATGGTTTTTTCTTGCACTGAAGCTTACCAACTCGGTTTCGCCAGATACTGACTCAGACGGAAAGGCTCATCATTTCCTGATAAGCAGCAACCAACTTGTTACGTACCTGGATACCCATTTGCATATTGATTGAGGATTTCTGTAAATCCACCATCACATCATTCAATTCAACGCCCGGTGTACCCAAGGTGAACTTTTGCGCTTGCTCACGTGCGGCTTGTTGAGTTCCACTAATGTTATCCAATGCAGACTTTAGCTCACTCGCAAAACCAGGCTCGATAGTCGGTTTAACGCCAGGATTGTTCCCCGCTTGTAACGCGGTAGCCTGCAATTGCTGCACTACGCTCTCGATACCTTGAACTGACATTGTCTCTCACCTTTTCCGACAGGAATGCCCCACAACAGCGCCATCTTTCGCAAATGATTTCGTGACAAGGAGCTTATTGCTCCACTTTGCTATCGCACAAAAATCACCCGATTAACACAGTGCACTAAAATACCATATCAGTCTTATCCTAAAAGACGTAAAAGACGGGGAAAATGCCACCTTATCGGAGCATCGTTTTTGCCGTTACGGAAAATAATACTATGCTGACAACAAAAGTAGGTGCACGTATTAACGATTGCGCAATCAGGGAGTGCTGTTTTGTTACGTACCAACGTTAATTTTATCGCTCAACAACCAAGCAGAGAACGAGTATGAACGCCGCAACCGGTTTTATGTCCGGTGGAAAAGGGTTTGGCGAGATACTCAACCGCTTGCGCGCCAATCCTAAAATTCCCCTGTTAGTTGCGGCGGCCGCTGCAATTGCAATTGTTGTCGCTATGGTACTATGGGCAAAAGGCCCTGATTACCGGGTGCTCTACAATAACGTCAATGACCGTGATGGTGGAGCCATTGTCAGCGAACTGACAAAAATGAATATCCCTTACCGATTTGCTGAAGGTGGCAGTGCAATCCTGATCCCCTCAACAAACGTGTATGAAACCCGTTTACGCCTAGCTCAACTGGGACTTCCCAAAGGAGGGGCGGTTGGTTTTGAATTGCTCGATCAGGAAAAGTTTGGTATCAGCCAATTTAGCGAGCAGATCAACTATCAGCGGGCGCTAGAAGGCGAACTGTCACGCACCATTGAAACGCTCGGACCAGTGCAAACAGCACGAGTGCATCTGGCGATACCTAAGCCCTCACTGTTCGTTCGCGAACAGAAGGCACCCTCTGCGTCCGTAACGTTGAACTTGCAACCGGGCCGTGCCTTGGATGAAGGGCAAATCAACTCCATCGTCTACATGATTTCAAGCAGCGTGTCCGGCTTGCCCCCCGATAACGTCACCGTTGTAGACCAGATGGGCCGCCTGCTCACCTCCGCGGGTGCCGCTGGACGCGATATAAATGCGACACAGCTGAAATATGTGACAGAAATCGAGTCTATGTATCAGCGCCGTATTGAAGCCATTATTGCCCCTATTGTCGGCGGCGGTAACGTGCATGCACAAGTGACAGCACAAGTCGACTTTTCCGCACGTGAACAAACCGATGAACAATACCAGCCCAACTCTGCATCAAATCAAGCAGCTATTCGATCACAACAAACCAGTCAAAGTGAGCAACGTGGTGGACCCAACGTGGGGGGCGTCCCTGGTGCATTATCTAACCAGCCGGCACCGGCACCCACAGCGCCTATAGCAACACCGGCAAATAACGCCGCTAATGCTAACAACGCGAACCAAAATCAAAACAATAACCAGAACCCGCAGCAGGCCAATCAGCAGAATCAAAATGCAGCTACGGGCGCGCAAGGTAATTCGGTTATACAAACGTCAAACTCACGTAATGATGCAACAACAAACTACGAAGTTGATAAGACAATTCTGCATACCAAACACAGCACCGGAGGCATTAAACGTCTTTCTGTTGCCGTTATAGTCAACTATCTGCCACCAGTGGAAGACGGTAAGCCCATCGCCTTGTCGGAAGAGCAGATAAAGCAAATTGACACCGTTGCGCGCGAAGCCATGGGTTTTTCAACAGAGCGTGGTGACTCATTAAACGTTGTCAACACACCGTTTATGTCTACCAGTGATGCTGCCAGCGAACTCCCCTTCTGGCAGAAACAGGCCTTCTTCGAGCTGATGGTTGAAGTCGGACGGTGGCTTCTGGTTCTTCTTGTCGCTTGGATCGTTTGGCGTAAGCTGGTCAGACCGCAATTCAAGAAACGTGAAGAACAGCTGGCTGCGGCTAATGCAGCGGCACAAATGCGCGACAATTCTAACGATGTCATAGTTAAGCTGAGCAAAGACGAAGAAGAACTGCAACGTCGCTCACAACAGCGCATCAACACCGAGTTGCAAAGCCAGCTTGTACGCGATCTGGCAGAAAACGATCCGCGCGTCGTCGCCCTGGTGATTCGCCAATGGATGAGTACTGAGCTATGAGTATGACAGGCACAGAAAAGAGCGCCATCTTGTTGATGACCGTGGGCGAAGATCGCGCAGCAGAGGTATTTACCCACCTCTCAACGCGTGAAGTGCAGCATTTGAGTACGGCAATGGCGAATCTGCGCCAAGTCTCGCCGCAACAGTTGGCAGAAGTACTCAAAGAGTTCGAGATGGAAGCAGAACAATACGCCGCATTGAGCGTCAATGCCGGTGATTATCTGCGCTCGGTGCTGGTGAAAGCGCTGGGCGAAGAGCGCGCATCCAGCCTGTTGGAGGATATTCTTGAAAGCCGCGAAACAAGCGTCGGTATCGAAACCCTCAACTTTATGGAGCCGCAAACTGCCGCGGATATTATTCGCGACGAGCACCCACAAATTATTGCAACCATCCTGGTGCATTTAAAACGGGCGCAGGCTGCGGATATTCTGGCACTGTTTGATGAGCGGTTGCGTAACGATGTCATGCTGCGTATTGCCACCTTCGGCGGCGTTCAACCTTCAGCGTTGGCAGAACTGACCGAAGTGTTGAATGGCTTGCTGGATGGTCAGAACGTAAAACGCAGCAAAATGGGTGGTGTTCGTACTGCGGCCGAGATTATCAACCTGATGAAGAGCCAGCAGGAAGAGGCAGTTATCGATGCTGTGCGCGAGTTCGATGGCGAACTGGCACAAAAAATCATCGACGAAATGTTCCTGTTCGAAAACCTTATCGATGTGGACGATCGCAGTATCCAGCGCCTGTTGCAAGAAGTGGAATCCGAATCGCTGCTGTTGGCACTGAAAGGCTCCGACGAGCCGTTGCGCGAGAAGTTCCTGCGCAATATGTCGCAGCGTGCTGCAGAAATTCTGCGCGACGACCTCTCGACCCGCGGCCCGGTTCGCATGTCTCAAGTGGAAAACGAACAGAAAGCCATCCTGCTTATTGTGCGTCGTCTGGCCGACAGCGGCGAGATGATCATCGGTGGCGGCGAGGATGCTTATGTCTGATGCCGCTGACAACATGGCCTGGAAGCCCTGGAAGCTGAAAGACTTGGCATCCCCGTTTGATGTCGAGCCTGAACCGGAAATCGACGTTGTCGAACCGGAAGAAGCAGCACCAGAGTCGGTGGATCAATTCCGCTCGTTTGAGGCGGAACTGGAAAGTATGCGTGAGCAGACCATGCGGCAGGCGCGCGAAGCAGGCTTTGCCGAGGGACGCCAACAAGGCTATGACGCAGGGTATCAGGAAGGGCTGACTGCTGGTACGCAAGATGCCTTGCTGCAACAGCAGCCGATGATTGAGCATATGCAGCAGTTGGTGAGTGCGTTCCAGCAGACATTGGATGCTATGGACAGCGCTATTCCAGCGCGCTTGACGCAATTAGCCTTGACCGTTGCGAAACAGATTATTGGTCAGGCACCGCTGTGCGATGGCACCGCGTTGCAGCATCAGATTCAACAATTGATCCAGCAGGAGCCGCTGTTCAGTGGGAAAGCGCAATTACGGGTCAACCCCAGCGATCTCGAGCGCGTAGAAGCAGCGCTTGGACCCACGCTGGAACAGCACGGCTGGCGATTGCTCGCCGACGGTCAACTGCATCCAGGCGGATGCAAAGTGAGCGCAGAGGAAGGCGATCTCGATGCCAGCCTCGCCACGCGCTGGCATGAGCTATGCCGATTGGCCGCGCCGGGAGAGTTATGATGACCCATCACCTCGCACGTTGGTTTGCCGAATTGGACGCTTTCGAAAAGCGCATCAAAGAGACACCGTCCGTGCGTCGTTACGGGCGTTTAAAGCGTGCGACCGGGTTGGTGCTGGAAGCTACAGGACTACAAATGCCCTTGGGCGCCACCTGCCTGATTGAACGCCACATGGGCACTAAAACGGATGAAGTTGAGTGCGAGGTAGTTGGCTTTAACGGTCAGAGCCTGTTCCTGATGCCACTGGAAGAAATGGAAGGCATCACACCGGGTGCGAGAGTCTATGCCCGTGTCGCGACGCAGGGTGTGGTGCAAGGGAAGCAATTGCCTTTAGGGCCCGAGTTGCTTGGTCGCGTTCTTGATGGCAGCGCTAAACCGCTTGATGGCTTACCACCCCCGGAAACCGGCTATCGCGCATCGCTGATGACTACGCCTTTTAACCCTCTACAGCGTACACCGATTGAAGATGTACTGGACGTGGGTGTACGCGCCATCAACGCACTGTTAACCGTGGGCCGTGGCCAACGTATGGGCTTGTTTGCCGGTTCCGGTGTCGGTAAAAGCGTACTGCTGGGTATGATGGCACGCTATACCAAAGCAGACGTTATCGTCGTCGGATTGATCGGCGAACGCAGTCGCGAAGTGAAAGATTTTATTGAAAACATACTGGGTGACGAAGGGCGAGCGCGTTCAGTGGTCATCGCCGCGCCTGCGGACGTCTCTCCCCTGCTGCGTATGCAGGGAGCCGCTTATGCAACGCGTATTGCTGAAGATTTTCGCGATCGCGGCCAGCACGTATTGCTGATCATGGATTCTCTGACACGTTATGCCATGGCACAGCGTGAAATTGCGTTGGCTATCGGTGAGCCACCGACCACCAAAGGCTATCCACCGTCGGTGTTCGCCAAACTCCCTGCGCTGGTTGAACGTGCGGGTAATGGTATTCACGGCGGCGGATCGATTACCGCGTTCTATACGGTGCTGACCGAAGGTGATGACCAGCAGGACCCGATTGCGGACTCCGCGCGTGCTATTCTGGATGGACATATTGTCCTGTCGCGCCAGTTGGCCGAATCCGGTCACTATCCGGCCATTGATATTGAAGCGTCAATCAGCCGCGCCATGACCGCGCTAATTGATGAGAAGCACTACGCCTCGGTAAGGTTGTTTAAGCAGTTACTCTCCAGTTACCAACGTAACCGGGACTTGATAAACGTGGGGGCTTACGCGCCGGGCAGCGATCCGACGCTTGACCAGGCCATTCGCCTCTACCCACAGCTTCAGGATTTTTTGCAGCAAGGCATGTTTGAACGCAGTGGTTATGAAGCCTCTTGTCAGGCTTTAAACGTCATTTTTCCCCGTAGCGAGTAGGAGGACAGATGAAAACGCAGTCACCGCTGGTTACACTACGTGAATTAGCCCAAAAAGAGGTCGAAAAAGCAGCGACCCAATTGGGACAAGTGCGTAAAGCCTATCAACAAGCTGAACAACAACTGAATATTCTGTTAAGCTATCAGGAAGATTATCGCGGTAGGTTACAAGTGACGATGTCTGAGGGCATGGCCAACACCAGTTGGCAGAATTTCCAGCAATTTATTCAAACGCTGGACGTCGCTATTGATCAGCATCAGAAACAACTGCAACACTGGAATTCGCGCCTGGATCTGGCGATGAAAACCTGGCAGGAAAAACAAAAGCGCCTCAATGCGTTCGAGACGCTACAAGAAAGAGAAGATATCAGGCAGCTCGCGCACGAGAACCGCCTCGATCAAAAACGGATGGATGAATTTGCCCAACGGACCTCTCTGAGGAAAACAGATTTATGATGCTGCCAATCGTTACCACAACAGCAAGCACCGGCGTCAGTGACACCGCAGGATCGGCTTCGGGGTTGCCTACAACGGATCAACTGCCTCAGGATTTCATTCAACTGTTATCTCTGCACCTGCCGAAAAAAGCGGCCACCACCGCCGTGCCATCTGAAAACACCGCGGCGCTGAGCGGAAAAGACAGCAAACAAAAGCTGTTGGATGCGTTGACAGCACAAGATATTGATTTAAGCCAGCAGGATCTGAATACCCTGCTCAACGCCGTTAACGGGCAAGACAATCTGGATGACAAAACGTTATCAGAACTGGTGACGTCATTACGCAAGTCTTTTGCTCAAGGCAAAGACACCACCCTTGAGAAGGGTAGCGCCGAGGCTTCAACAACCGACACCCAAGCAGTGCAAGCGCTGATGGCGATGTTATCGCCAGTAGTAACACCTGCCGCTGCGCCGCAAAGTGGCGAGATGTCGTCTTTGCTTCAGGCAGCACAGTCGCTGTCAATACCTGGTCTGAATCAGTCAGCACAGCAAAATACCGCTGATGGCGCAACCGCGTCTGCATCCTTGTTTGGTACACTCGCCGCGCGCGATGCGCTGACTAGCGGGAGTGATACGCTGTCAACAGCAGCATCCAATGCCAAGAACAGCCGTGCAACATCAAACGATGCGTCGCGCGTCCAGGCACAGGTTGATGACAGCAGCGCCATGCAGGATAAATCGGCAGTTGTGGCCCACACCATCGCCGATGTAACCAAACAGGATAGCAATGGCAGCCAAATACCGTTGACCGCACATACGGCTCCGGTGAATCTGGCACCCAATGCACAGACCTCAATGACGAACAACATTTCACAACCGGGTGCGACCGCGCAGTTAAATGCGCAATTAGGCACAACCCAGTGGCAGGACTCTCTTGGTCAGCAAATCATCATGCTCAGCCGCAAAGGGCAGCAAAGCGTACAATTACGGTTGCACCCTGAAGAGCTGGGCACATTGCATATTTCGCTGCGACTGGATGATAATCAGGCTCAAATCCATTTAGCATCGGCAAACAGTCAGGTGCGTAGTGTCCTTGAAGCTGCTTTACCTCACCTGCGTACAGCCATGGCAGAAAGCGGTATTAACCTCGGCCAAAGCAGCGTAGCGAGTGATAATAGCGGTTGGCAACAGGCCCAACAGAAAATGGCGGGCAATAACAACGATACCGGTGATAACAACGCATCTTATCGGCAGCAATTTGCGTCTTCCGCACCCTATGGCGATGAAGTAAGCGAAATTGATATGTCAAGCACAGTCCGCACAAGACCAGTGAGCGGTGTCGATATTTTTGCATAAACATTAGGTAAACGAACAAGTTAGCGCGATTTTTCTGGTTTATTCCTTGTATTGAATGGACGAATAGACCGGATAATCATTAACATCATATATTCATTTAGTGCTGCTCTATATTGGCATTAGATATTGATTAATAACAGGAATTCTCTTTGGCTATGTCTGACATGCAAGCTGGTTCACGGCGTAAGCGATCTATCTGGGTGATACTGCTTATTATCATTGCGCTGGCGGCAACAGGAGCTGCGGGCGTAGCATGGTGGATCTTGTACCACAAGTCCTCTTCCGCTGAGCAGCAAGTGGCACCACCGCCTCCAGCGCCCGTATTTATGCCGTTGGACACGTTCACTGTCAATTTGGTCAATGCTGACAATAACCCCGACCGGGTACTTTATGTCGGTTTCACATTGCGTCTGTCAGACGAAGAAACCAGAACACGCTTGACGAATTATCTCCCTGAGGTGCGTAGCCGCTTGTTATTGCTGTTGTCGCGTCAGGATGCCATCTCGTTGGCAAATGAGCAGGGTAAGCAGAAGCTGATTGAACAAATCAAGCAGGTGCTTAGCCCCCCACTTGTCCCCGGACAGCCGAATCAGGTCGTTACTGACGTGTTATTCACTGCCTTTATTTTGCGGTAATCTTTATGGGCGATAGCATTCTCTCTCAAGCAGAAATTGACGCATTGCTCAACGGCGGCAGCAGCGATGATGCCAGCAGTGCCAACGCCACTACAAAATCGGACGGCGATGTCAAGCCTTATGATCCCAATACGCAGCGACGTGTCGTTCGTGAACGTATGCAAGCGCTGGAGATCATCAATGAACGCTTTGCACGTCAATTCCGTATGGGGTTGTTCAACCTGCTACGACGTAGCCCGGACATCACCGTTGGTGCAATTAAAATACAGCCTTACCATGAGTTTGCGCGCAACCTGCCGGTGCCGTCGAACCTTAACCTGATCCACCTGAAACCGTTGCGTGGCACGGCGCTGTTCGTGTTTTCGCCAAGTCTGGTGTTCATCGCGGTAGACAACCTGTTCGGCGGTGATGGACGTTTTCCCATCAAAGTGGAAGGACGCGAGTTCACGAACACTGAGCAACGTATCGTAAAACGCATGTTGCGTTTAGCGCTTGACGCCTATGGCGAAGCCTGGAATGCCATCTACAAACTCGACATCGAGTATGTGCGTTCTGAGATGCAGGTAAAATTCACCAACATCACGACATCACCGAACGATATTGTGGTGACTACGCCTTTTCATGTTGAAATCGGTACGCTGTTGGGTGAGTTCAGCCTTTGCATCCCCTTCTCGATGATTGAACCGTTGCGCGAAGTGCTGACCAATCCCCCCTTGGAAAACTCCCGCCAGGAAGATAAGAATTGGCGCGAAACGTTAGCCAAGCAAGTGCAACATTCTGAATTGGAGTTAGTGGCCAATTTTGTTGATATACCGCTGCGGCTTTCCAAAGTATTAAAACTTCAGCCGGGTGATGTATTGCCTATTGATAAGCCCGATCGCATCATTGCTCACGTTGATGGCGTTCCGGTACTGACCAGTCAATACGGCACGCTGAATGGGCAATATGCGTTACGCGTCGAACATTTGATTAACCCTATTTTGAATTCTCTAAATAATGAGGAACAGCCCAATGAGTGACACCAAGCAACCGTCCGACGACAAGGAATCCGTGGACGATCTGTGGGCTGATGCGTTTAACGAGCAACAAGCCGCAGAAAAACCAAGCGCAACGGACAATATCTTCAAAAGTCTGGATCCTTCCGATGCACTCGGCAGCTTGCAGGATATTGATCTTATCCTCGATATACCGGTAAAGCTGACCGTTGAACTCGGCCGCACCAAGATGACCATCAAAGAACTGCTGCGCTTAACGCAGGGTTCCGTGGTGGCGTTAGATGGGTTAGCGGGTGAACCCTTGGATATTCTGATCAACGGCTATCTGATTGCTCAGGGTGAAGTCGTGGTGGTATCGGATAAATATGGTGTACGTATTACCGATATTATTACGCCTTCTGAGCGGATGCGTCGTTTGAGTCGCTAATGGCCGATACCCAACCTCTTGCTCCTGCACCGTCGGCACCGGTCTCTCAGGCCACGACGCAGGTTACCACCGCCCCCTTCCCCGCCAGTACGCTGCTTACTCAGGTAGGCACCGTACTGGTTGGTGTTTTGATGCTCATTCTGGCGATTGCCTGGGTGGTGCGTAAGCTGGGGTTAACCCCCCCTGTCAGACAAAATAAGCTGGTCAAGGTAGTTTCAAGCTGCCAGGTCGGGCAACGCGAACGCGTTGTGGTGGTCGAAATTGAGGATACCTGGCTGGTACTGGGTGTAACGGCACAACAGATTACGCCGTTGCACACGCTGCCCGCTCAAGAAATGGATGACGCGCCTGCTGGCGAGATGGCCATACCGGCCAATTTCCGGCAATTATTACACAAAGTCATCAAACGTCCGGAAAAATCGGAATGAAAGTGCGTCTTCATATTCCATCGTTATCAATGCTGAAGCGCGGACTGCCGGCACTCGCCGCCATTCTGCTGCTCTTTACCCCCGCTGTCTGGGCACAGTTGCCAGGAATTATCAGCCAGCCCCTCGCCAATGGCGGTCAGAGTTGGACCTTACCGGTTCAAACGCTGGTGTTCCTGACGTCATTGACGTTTATTCCGGCCACCATGCTGATGATGACTTGTTTTACGCGCATCATCATTGTCTTGGGCTTATTGCGTAACGCATTAGGCACCCCGACCGCGCCCCCCAACCAGGTTCTGTTGGGTTTGACGCTGTTTCTGACTTTTTTCATCATGTCTCCGGTTCTGAACCGGGTTTACGATGAGGCCTATGTGCCGTTCAGTCAGGATCAAATCAGCATGCAAACGGCCATTGAGCGCGGTGCTCAGCCTTTACGCGAATTCATGCTGGGCCAGACACGACAAGCCGACCTGGCATTGTTTACGCGTCTGGCCCAGATGGGGGAAATCCAGGGGCCAGAGGCGGTTCCGATGCACGTCCTGATCCCTGCGTTTGTCACCAGTGAATTGAAAACCGCCTTCCAGATTGGCTTTACCATTTTTATCCCTTTTTTGATTATCGACCTGGTGGTTGCCAGTGTGTTGATGGCGCTCGGTATGATGATGGTGCCACCGGCCACCATTTCGTTACCGTTCAAGCTTATGCTGTTTGTACTGGTCGACGGATGGCAATTATTGCTCGGTTCACTCGCGCAAAGTTTTTACAGTTAATTCCTACTAAGGTCGCCCGATGACGCCAGAATCCGTAATGGCTTTAGGTTATGAAGCAATGAAGGTCGCACTGGCTCTCGCAGCCCCACCTCTGCTATCAGCGCTGTTCAGCGGCTTGATTATCAGTCTGTTACAGGCTGCAACCCAGATCAACGAAATGACGCTCTCCTTCATTCCCAAAATTTTAACCGTGTTTTTCACGCTGGTTATCGCCGGGCCTTGGATGCTAAGCCTGATGCTCGATTATATGCGCACGTTGTTCGGTCAGTTGCCGACGATCATTGGCTAGCCATGCTGACGCTTGATAGCACACAATGGGACATCTGGGTCAATCAGTTCCTACTGCCTCTGATTCGCATCCTTGCTTTAATCACCACCTGCCCAGTTTTCAATGAACGCGCTGTTCCAGCTCGGGTTAAAATCTGTCTGGGACTCGTCATTACTATGCTTGTTGCGCCTTATTTGCCCATCAACACAACCCCCTTATTTTCTGCAGCCGGCGTCTGGATTATCCTCCAGCAACTTCTTATTGGTGCCGCTCTCGGGTTTACTATGCAATTGGCCTTTGCTGCAGTCAGGCTGTCGGGCGAACTCATCGGTATGCAGATGGGATTGGCATTTGCCACCTTTTTTGATCCCACTGGTGGACCCAACATGCAAGTACTTGCGCGTTTTCTGAATATCATGGCCATGTTGTTGTTTATGGCTTTCAATGGTCATTTATGGATGATATCCCTGATCGCCGATAGCTTTCATACGCTGCCTATTAGCCCCGCACCGCTGAGTAGTGATGGATTTTTGGGCCTGGCGCGCGCAGGAAGTTTGATATTCATTAACGGTGTGATGCTCGCGCTGCCTTTGATTACGCTGTTGCTGGCACTCAATATTGCTTTAGGGTTACTGAATCGCGTTGCGCCGCAGCTTACCGTTTTTGTGATTGGCTTTCCGCTTACGTTGACTGTCGGTATCATGACGGTTGGTATGCTGCTTTTTCTGCTGGCTCCCTTTGCCGAACATCTTTTTGGTGAGGTATTCGATATCCTCGCCGATGTGCTGACGCGGATCACTCCCTGAGGTTATCCCAGTCAATTCGACACTAAGATAGAAAATTATAGTTGCGAGAATTCGGTGCAAAAAAGAGATAAAAAAAGGGGAAAAAGAGATAAGTAAAACAAAAAGCGGCACGTCATTATTGAAATGACATACCAAAAGAATACGCCCGGTTTAAGCATATTCAAATCTGTGCCGCATCACCGTCGTCAATTACCGATTAATCTGGAACAGTGACATACCCTGCATATTTTGATATGTGGTATAAGCAGCTTGTAATGAAGCTTGTTGCATAACATAAGTCGAAATAGCAGATACCCAGTCCGTATCCACTAATGCGCTTTTTGCCTGCGAGTTTGCCATCGTGCGGTCAGCACCAATCGCATCCAACTGATCAAGTTCTTCTAATTGAATACCGAGCGTAGACTGAACAGACGAGACGTTATTCAGTGAGTTCCGAAGCCCTCTATTTGCCGTATCCAGTGAACTCTGAAGCGCTTCCCGTGCCGCATTATCACCGTCAGCAATCGGTGTTTTCAGTGCATTGATAGCGATATCCAACGTAGCAAACAGATCTTTTTGGATAGAACCATAGGGCTCTTTCGCTGCATCACCCGTCGCACTGTTGAATACCTGTGGTCCAATATTACTTACCGTCATGGTGCGACTGGAATCAACTTGTTGCGAAATTGCCGTATGACCACCCGTGTAGGTTACTACTTTGGTTATAGGGTCTTGCACATAAGGTGCCGTCGTTGTCTGATAGCCTGCGAAAATATAATTACCATTGCCGTCTGTAGTATTGGCAATATTCAGTAATTGTGCTTTCAGACCCTCAAGAACTTCGGCTTGAGTGTTACGGTCATCGTTACTTCCAACACCACCGGCACTGATCACGGTTGTCGAAGCCGAGGTCACCGCCGTGACAACGCTTTCCAGCACCGTCAATTCCAGTGACATATTTTGACGAGAAAAAGTTCTGGCCAAAGTATATTGAGAAGTTTCCGCCTGCGCCTGCCCGATCATGACGGCCTGAGAGGCAGCGATCGGATCGTCAGAAGGTGTCGAGACTTTCGTACCACTGGCTAATTGCTCGCCAGCTTTCTGCCAAATTGACTGACCATTCAGAATACCATTCATATTCTGCTGATATATCATGCTGGTGCTTAAGCGCATGGTATAAGTTCCTCTTTATTCGATCGCCAATTAGCTGCGGATAGATAACAACGCGTCAAAAAGTGCCTGTGCGGTTTGAATCACTTGCGCATTGGCCATGTAATACTGCTGGTAACGCATCAGATCGCCATATTCTTCGTCCAGATTGACACCCGATACGGACTGTTGCTGAGCAGTGAGCTGTGTAACAACGTTCTTCTGTGCGGTGCTGTTGATCTTCAACGTGTTGGTCTGGTTACCAATATCACCCACGATACTGGCGTAGGCACCGGTAAATGTCACGGTATTACCCACAATTTTTTCATTCTGCAACGCCAAGAGTGCCTTGGCATTGGTGTTGTCACTGGGACCACCTGACTCGCCGGGCACTTCGTTGCCATTTTCATCCAGCTTGGTTGAAGCTGCAGCCACTTTATTCGGATCACTGATGGCCACTTTCATATCAATGATGACATCACTTACCGGTTTAAGCAGATAAGTATCACCTGCCGCTGTTGGGGTGGCACCATCTGTAATCGTGACTTCAAGTCCATCAAACGAAAGCTTGCCACTGGCATCCGGAGTCAGCCCCGTTATCGTGGTATTAGTAGCGGTACGCGTGATATCCCATGAAGTGCCATTGAAACGCATCGAATAATCTGTTGCCTGCACCGATTTTGTATCGGTGTAGGTCGCATTTAACACCGCATTACCGGTATTTTTGCTATTTTCGTAAACAACAGGTCCGCCAAATTGGAAGAAATCATCGCCAGGATCACCGTTATAGTCATACCCGGCTTTATGTTGGGTATTAAACGCATTCGCGAACGCCAGCGCCAATTGGTTGACCTGATTACGTGTAGTATCAAGGGTATCAGTTATGAAAGAAATTAACCCACCGAGTTTACCCCCGGATAAGGTGCTGTCGCGGAGCTCACTAACACCAACGGTCGGATCGTCATACCCCACAGCAACACGCTGTGGATCGCTGCTAGAGGGAATCGTCACCAAATCAAAGCTGCGCGTGCTCTGAACCAAGTTCATGCCATTCTTGAGTGACACATTGTAAATAGAGCCATCTTGAATTGTGACGTCCACGCCCACCAATTTGTTGAGTTCATCCACCAACAAATCGCGCTGATCGAGCAAATCGTTAGGTTGAGCCCCCTGATTAGCCCCCTGCAAACGCGTAATCTCTTTATTCAGATTAGCAATCTGACTGGTGTAGGTATTTACCTGCCCAACCACGCTTTTGATTTCGCTATTAATGCTTGATTCCATGTCACGCAAGTATTTATCGGTAACCTGAAACTGGTTTACCAACCCTTGCGCTTTGCCGATCATGGTTTGACGGGCTGATGAGTCGCCAGCATTATTCGCAACGTTTTGCAGGTTGGTAAAAAATTCCTGCATGGATGTAGAGAGATTGGTTGTACTGCTTGCCAGCAAGTTATCAATTTTCGATATCTGTTCGTAGCTGGTAGTTACCGAACTACTGGTGGCTTGTGCTGAGCGCAATTGGCTGGCAATAAATTCGTTATAATCACGATTAATGGATACGAGATTCACGCCATTACCGATATAAACACCGCCTGTGCTTGTTCCTGTGGCCTGTTCAATCAGCGCAGTCTGTCGGCTGTATCCAGTCACCACCTGATTACTGATATTGTTGCTGACTGCACTCAATGCTGCCTGTGCTGCCTTCAACCCACTCATCGCGGTATTTACCAAATTGGACATGTAAACTTCCTTTCTACAGGCGTGAATGCCGTACACGTTGAGAATATGCCGAAAGTGCTTTATTCACTTTCATCGCTGATTCAGGTTATCGGCAAAACAGGGAAAATCTTCAGAAAAAAATCAAAATAGTTGGCTTAAATCATGTGTGTAAGCCTTAACTGCTTTTTCACTGGTATTCTTCATTTGTTGAATCATGGTGATCAATTTTTGCGCATACTGAGGATCGGTAGCATAGCCTGCGCGCTGCAAGGCGTGGGCAGCTTGCTCAGCACTGCCTGCTGCTGCCACATTGCTATAACGTGGGTTGTTGGTCAGCAATTTGACGTAATCACCCAACGCATCCATATAAGAATCATAAACACGGAAGCTTGCCTTGACCTTTTTCGCCACGCCATCTTCATATTCGGTGGTGGTGATTTCGGTAACAGGACCATCCCAATTGCTACCCGCTTTGATACCAAACAGGTTGTGGCTCGGACGACCATCCGCCGTTGGAATTTCGCGTTGTCCCCAACCTGACTCCAGCGCGGCCTGAGCCATAATCAAGTGATGAGGGATCCCGCTTTGCTGGCTGGCAATCTGCGCAGGCACAGCTAGTTGCGAAACAAAATTGCTGCTGGAGAGCGGCAACGCCGAGCCGCTGGAAGGTAATTTTGGTAAGGCTTTACGCACCATCTGCTCTACCTCGGCTGTCGGCATTGTTCTGAGCAGTGTACCGTCAAAACGTAATGGGACTGCTGGAACACTTTCCTCGGCCGTGGTGGAGGAAGGGCTCCCTACGTTCTGCGTAGCCGTAAGTTGCTTAACCATAACATCAGCCAACCCCAGCCCTTTGCCAGATGCAATTTGCTGCCCCACCTGCTGATCATACATTGAAGTATAGAGCCGCGTTTGGTCGTTATTGAGCAGCCCATCCTCTATAGAGGCCGAACGCATGCTTTTCATCATCAGTTGAACAAAAATGCCTTCCATCTGGCGCGCTACTGCCCGAATTCCCTCTTTGCTTTGCGGATCGGTAGAAACTTCGCGCTTGAGTGAATTGAGTGACTGCGCGTCATACGCGGCATTATTGAGCGACTGAATATCGGCCATTAGATGATTTCCAGTTTAGCGCGCAGACAACCTGCACTCTGCATTGCTTGTAAAATCGACATCAACTCCATCGGTGTCGCACCCAATGAATTCAGTGCGCGCACTACGTTATTCAGATTGGCGCTGGCGTTAACCCGCTGTAATGCACCGCCACCCTGCTGGAGTGATATTTCGGTTTGAGGAGTGACTACGGTTTGCCCACTCGCCAGCGGCGTATCTGGTTGGCTTACAACATTTTGCTGGTTGATAGTGACAGAGAGATTACCCTGCGCAATCGCACAACTTTGCAATGTCACTTCACGGTTCATTACCACTGAGCCGGTGCGAGAGTTAACGATAACCTTGGCATCCTGCACTCCGACATTCACATCAAGATTCTGTACGTCTGCCAAAAAGCGCACCTGAGAACTGTTGCCACGCGGGGCGATCACCTGAATAGTGCGTGAGTCAACTGGCGTGGCGCTGCCGCTCAGACCGGAGCGATTAATGGCATCACTCACACGCTGCGCCATGGAGAAATCATCCTGCTTTAATTGCAGCATGATCAGGTTGGAAGCACCAAAGGTCGAAGGCAGTTCCCGCTCAATCACTGCGCCGTTAGTAATACGACCGCCCGCCAATTGGTTGACTTGCACGCTACTGCCGCCGGCGGCCGCACCTGCGCCGGCGGCCAGTACGTTACCTTGCGCCAACGCATAGACCTGGTTATCTACCCCTTTTAACGGGGTCATTAATAGCGTGCCACCGCGTAAACTTTTGGCATTACCCATTGAAGAGACAACCACATCAATGGCTTGCCCTGCACGGCCAAAGGCCGGAAGTTTGGCTGTCACCATTACTGCTGCCACGTTTTTCAACTGCATGTTGGTGCCTGCCGGCACAGTGATACCCAACTGTGACAACATGTTGGTCAGGGTTTGCGTGGTAAAAGGTGTTTGCATCGTCTGGTCACCAGACCCATCAAGCCCTACAACCAAGCCATAACCAATCAGGGAGTTTTCCCGCACGCCTTGTATGTCGACAAGGTCACGGATCCTGTCGGCCTGCGAACTCGCAGGCAGGAAAGCCACCAAGGCTAACATCAGGCTAAAAAACGACGCGATCCGCATTCGGTACCTCTTCACTTAGCTTAGAACGGAGAAACGTTGAGGAAGAAACGCTGCAACCAACCCATGTTTTGCGCTTCATTGATATAGCCGTTACCCACATATTCGATACGGGCATCGGCCACCTGAGTCGAAGGCACAGAGTTAGTACCGCTGATGGTTCTCGGGTTCACAACACCAGAGAAGCGTATAAATTCAGTACCTTGATTGATGGCAATCTGTTTTTCGCCCACAACCTGCAAGTTACCGTTCGCTAACACCTGCCCCACCGTCACCGTAATGGTACCACTGAAGGTGTTGTTAGCATTGGCTCCACCTTTGCCGGCAAAATCATTTTTGCCTGAGGCTTCAAGGTCAGCGCGATTATTACCTAATGGACCTTCCAGATAGCGCGGTGCAGTCGTCACACCAAATGACGAGGAGCCGTCGCGGCTGGCAGAAGCCGACGAGCTCTTACTTGCACTGACATTTTCCTGTAAAACAATGGTCAATATATCACCCACATTTCTCGGGCGACGGTCTTCAAACATCGGCTGATAGCCATAATTCATAGGCTGAACAGCCTGGAAGATAGATCCATTTGGCGCTGCTGTCGTGGATGGCGCTGGTTGCGCGGACGTGGGGCCGTTAACCACTTTATCATGAGGAATATAAGCGCAACCGCTTAGCGTCAACATCACGACCAACACCAGCGATTGCGGCTGGCACAACAACTTGGTAACCGGCCTTTGCATCATCATCACTACGGATATCACCTTAAAAGGTTGCCCATTTATTCATACTCAACGGGGCAATGACAGAATAAACCGGATATCAAATGTATTGCCGTTTTATCCACACCATCGCCCCGTTAGTCGCCCAGTTTTACAGCTGGGTCAATTTCTGCAACATCTGATCGGAGGAAGATATAGCCTTACTGTTGATCTCATACGCACGCTGCGTCTGGATCATTGAGACCAATTCTTCTGCCACGTTGACGTTAGAGGTTTCTACAAATTTTTGATACAACAGGCCAGCCCCGTTCAAACCAGGGTTGGTTTCATTGGGCGCACCTGAACTGGTTGTTTCCAGATAGAGGTTTTCACCAATGCTTTCCAAGCCGCTGTCATTGATAAAGGTCGCTAACGTCATTTGCCCAATCTGGTTCATTGCCGTCTGCCCTTGCAACTTGACACTGACAATACCATCGCGACCAATGGTGAGCTCCGTGGCATTGGCAGGAATCGTGATGGCTGGCTGAACCAGATAGCCACTTGAGGTTACCAACTGGCCATTACCGTCCAGTTGAAATGCGCCGTCACGGGTATAGGCCGTCGTACCATCAGGCATCTGCACTTGGAAAAAACCTTGCCCATTGATAGCAACATCCTTGGAGTTTCCGGTTTCCGACATCCCGCCCTGAGTATGAATTCGCTCAGTAGACACTGGGCGAACCCCGGTACCCAATTGTAAACCAGAAGGCAGCGTTGTCTGTTCCGACGACTGAGCACCTGGCTGGCGGATGGTTTGATACAGCAGGTCTTCAAACACGGCGCGTTGACGTTTGAAGCCATTGGTGCTGACGTTCGCCAAGTTGTTGGAGATAAAGTCCATATTGGTTTGCTGTGCGTTCAAACCGGTTTTTGCAATCCACAACGAACGGATCATAAAGCAACTCCTTCACGCAAATGGCGTGTTAGCTTATTGCCAATAGTTGATTGGCACTCTGAGCATTAGTGTCGGCACTGCTAATCACTTTCATCTGAATGTCAAAGCGACGTGAGTTAGCAATCATATCCACCAGGGCACCGACTGAATCGACATTGCTGCCTTCAAGTACGCCGGGCATGATTCGTACAGTGGGGTCATTCTGTAATACGTTGCCGCGCTGCTGTTGGGCCGCTTGGGTCAAACGAAATAAACCGTCGTCAGAACGCGTTACTTCTTGCCCGGTTGCCTTCACCAATTTCAACCGACCTAGCTGAGCTATCGTATTGGGAGCATCGCCTGCATTGAGTGAGGAGATAGTACCATCAGCGGAAATACTGATTTGCGCATTGGGTGGAATCTCAATCGGGCCGCCGTCTCCAACGACAACGCGCCCCTGGATGGTCAACTGACCATCAGCATTGATCTCCATATTCCCATTGCGAGTATAGGCTTCACCATTTGCGGTTTGCACTGCCAACCAACTCTCTTTTGGCAGTGCAATATCCATGGAACGCCCGGTGTAATCCATCACACCTTCCGACATATCCGCCCCGGGAGTAGAGGCCACCACCAGAGTACGCGTTTGTAACGTCGGTCCATTGATAGGTACAGCGCGCAACGCAGCCAATTGGGCCTTGAAACCTGGTGTTAACGCATTCGCCAGGTTGTTGGTCGTGATCGCTTGCTTTTCAAGTGACTGGCTAGCTCCGCCCATCGCGGTATAAATAGCGTGATCCATGGAATATCTCCGCTAAAACGATTAACGCAAACTAACCAATGTTTGCAGAATGGAATCCTGCGTTTTGATAGTCTGCGCATTAGACTGGTAGAAACGCTGAGCAACGATCATATCCACCAACTCTTTACTCATATCCACGTTGGAACTTTCCGTCATATTGCCAAGCAACGACCCAAGGCTCCCCACGCCAGCCTGTCCAATAAATGGCTGACCAGATGTTTCCGTACTGGCCCAGACGTTATCTCCCTGGATGGATAGACCTTCCGGGTTAGAGAAACTGGCCAGCGCAATCTGTCCCAACGGTTGTGTTCTGTCGTTGGAATATTTACCGGTGATGACACCACCATCACTAACGCTATAACCGACCAAATCTCCGGGCGGATGACCATTTTGCGTAGGCGTTTTGTTGCTGTTCGCACCAAAGTTCTGTTGCACGCTGCCAGCAAAATCAAGCGTGAAGGTCGATGCCAGAGAACCATTCAGTGACGGTAGTGGGATGGTGCTGGCTCCCGTGACAACCGTTGGGACAGGCGGTGTACCAGTTGTAATCGTCTGCGATTTCAACGCGCCGCTTTCCGTAAAATCCAGTGCAATTTTAGTGAAACCAGTACCGGTTACTGAGCCATCCTTCACGTTTACAGTCCAGGCGTTATCGCCCGTTTTTTCGAAATACAGCCCGATGTTATGTGGATTGCCCAATGTATCGTAGACGGTAATCGATCCCTTATAGTTCGCCGTTTCCGGGCTATCAGGATCGAAGACCTGAACGGCATCGGATGAATTAAGGTTGGCAATAATTGACGCGACAGTCGTCTGTTGGGCAGCCATCGCT
>NZ_JBPETA010000015.1:0-30452 GCF_051710365.1 Symbiopectobacterium sp.
ATCAATGCTGTTCAATGTGGCAGTTACTGAACAAGGTTCGCCGCTTCATGGAAACCGTCAGCCCGTTTCCCAGTGGAAAACATGGACAGGCAAAAGTGTAGCGGTATTAGGAACAGCTATTTAGGGTACTGTGCAGTAACGCACTATTATCGTGTTGTTTTAGCAACTGGCGCAGGAGTTTTTCCAACGAGGCCGGTTCGCCTGCGGCCAGACGTGGCATTAGCAGTACCAGACGTTCATCGTAGTGACGTTTCAAACCGTCGATCACAATCTGTTGGGCGGTGTGGTGATCGTCGCAGGCAATAAGATGCTCCGCCATCGCCACTTGCAATGGCAAATCTTGCCGCACCTTGCAGCTTTGTTCCTTCCACCACTGCTTCAGTCCTTCGCTGCCGCCTTCCGCCATCGCTTGTTCCATCAGGCCGAGCAGGGCGGATTGGCGTAATGCCTCCAACTCCTCCTCAGTACGAATCTGAGTTTTGCGCATGGCAGGCAGAATATCTAACAGCGCACCGTAAGCGTGGGTGCGTTGGAACGCCAGTTCCGCTAACCGTAATACTTCAGGATGGCGCGGTGCGTATGCCAGCAAACGATCGACGCCATGGCGTGCGGCGTGATCCTCATTACGAGCCAGTTGGATGCGCACGCGGGTGATGTCTACCGGCAACTGATCGGTGTCGGCCATTTCGGCCGCCCGTTCCAGATACTGTCGAGTGCGAAATTCATCACCGCGTTGCTGCGCAGCTTCGGCGGCCAGCAGATAGTTCACTACCGGTTGCTCTGCGTGATCCGCGTTACGCGTCAGAAGTTTTTCAACCTGAAGATAATCGCCCTCGGCCAGTTTGAGCAGAGCTGCTTTGGTCTGTTTTCTGGCGCGCGTGCGTTTACGACCGAGAAACCAGCCGCGGGTGCGCGCGCCGGTGCGAAATACGCGACGCAACAGCCACTCCAGCGCAAACAGGACGACCAACAGCAGCATCAGCATGATAACCAATCCGGTAACGCTGGTTTCGATGTTGTAGGTGTCGGTTTGCACCAGTACATAGCCCTGACGTCCTGCGAGCATCGGGCCAAGCACTACGCCAGCAATAAGGATCAGGAACAAGAACAGCACTTTCAGCATGATCAGCCCTCCTGTTGCTGCGCAGGCGATTGCGCCAACAGATTACGCACTCGCGTTTGCATCAGTTTTTCCAGCAGCGGCTGGCTTTGGAGTGTAGTAGGAACATCCAGAGATACGGGCTGCTGGCTTAAGCTGTCAACCTGTTCCAGAAAGGCTTTGGTGCCGGGATCGCTGGTATCAAAATAGGCTCGCACCCAGGTGGATACCGCTTCCAGCGACTGTTTGAAGGTCTCATTCTGATGACGCGGCACGGCCTGTGCGGCGGTCAGCAGGCGCGCTCGGATGTTTTCACGCAGGTAGAAATCCTGATTCGGAGCCAGCAGGGGTTCGGCATTACTGTCACGCCGGCGAATGGTAATAAAATCGGACATGAAACTGTGCCAGCTTTTGCTCAGATTCTGTCGCCATTCGCTGAGTGTGGCCGAAAGCTCGCCGTCGGTTTCATCCATTGGCGCATCATCGTCCTGGGTGTTATCGGCCAGACGTAGATTGTCGACCTGATCGGTTAACTGATTCACCCGCAAAATAATGCCGTCGAAATCCACCTGACCGACTGACGCCAGCGCGCTGATATCATTGGCAATGGCCCGGCGCAGTTCAAGCAGACTCGGATCGTTCATGTCAGCCAGACTGCCATCGGCGCTTTTCAGCAGTGCGCCCGCGGTCAGTACATCCTTATCACTCCACAGCTTGCGCCCGGCCAGTTTGACCAGAAAATCCGCCTGCGCCAGCAGCCAGGTGCTGGTGTCGTGGTTGGAAAGGGCGGCCAGTTTCTGGCTGAGTTCGCTGGATTCCCGCGTGACCCCGTTCAACTGGTTCGCGGTGCTGTCCTGCCACTGTTTTTGTTGTGCCAGCGCGGCCTGCCACGCCGTTTTATCTTGTTGATACTGTTGCTGTAGCGCCGACAGTTCGCCCTTCATTTGTGCCATGGACGCGGCGTTTTGTTTCTCCTGTTGCTGTCCGATATAGTACACGCCCCCGCTTAACAGCAGGGCGATAGCAATGGCAACGCCACCCAGCACGCGGCCATGTCCCGCACGGTCTCGGCGCGGTTCATCCGCTGACGCGGCGTCGGAGGACGAAAATGTGGCATCAGGACGTTCTGTCACCGTTTCCGATGGGGTTGAAGGGGTATGGTGTTCCGTCATAATGGGTCATCCCATGGTCTGGTTTGTTGTACGGTTGGCCGTGCAGTCACGATAGCAGACGCACAAGCGCGTCGTTATCGGCATTGTCCGCGATAAGCACGTCACGCCAGCCAAGCTGGCGCGCCTCTAGCGCCAACCGTTCGCTAACAACGATAACCTGGCAATGGAGCAGCCAGGATTCGCGATAATAATGTGGCACCAGCGCATACAGCTGATGCAGCATATCGCCGCTGGTGATCACCAGACGATCGATACCGAGTTGCTGCCAATGTCGGCTCTGTTCCGGCCCATCATAATAGACCGGACTGCGCTGATAACATTCACAATAACTGACCTGTGCGCCGCGTTCTGCGAGCGTTGTTGCCAGCAGCTCTCTGCCGCCATTCCCTCGTAATAATAGCGCGTTTTTGCCACTAATATTTTGTAATTCTGGCAGTTGCAGCAGCATTTCGCTGGTTTCCCGCTCGGGCGGATAGGCAACGGCGCGAGAGGTGGCCTGATGCAGCGCCAGTGCGGTGGTACGTCCGATGGCGTAATAAACCGGGACGGCGGGCCAGGGTAAACCCACTTGTGTGAGTGCGGCGGCGGCATAGCGCACGGCGTGCTGCGACAGCGCGAACAACATATCGCCCTCGCGTAGCGCCGCCAGCCGTGCTGACAGGGAAGGCAATTCACTGCCGGGGGAAAAATCGATAAGCGGGTTATGGCAAGCCGCGTGGCCGAGCTTGCGCAGCCGTTCCACCAGTGCCTCCCCCGCTGGTGACGGGCGGGTCACCAGAATGGTCATGATGAGCCTGCGCCCTTATAAACGGCGTGCAGAATAGCGTCTGCGCCGTTGGCTAACAGCTCTTCAGCCAGATCGATACCCATGCGTTCCGCTTCGCTGGCGGGGCCGATGCGCTCACCGTGAATCATCTTGCTGCCATCCGGTGCGCCAACCAAGGCTCTTAGCCAGAGTTGCCCCGCATTAAGTTCAGCATAGCTGCCGATCGGGACTTGGCAGCCACCGTCGAGGCGAAGATTCATGGCGCGTTCAGCAAGAACGCGGCAGGCGGTCTGTTCATGGTTGAGCGGTGCCAGCAGTTCGCGCACGCGGGCGTCATTTTCCCGGCATTCGATACCAATCGCGCCCTGACCGACGGCGGGCAGCGATTCTTCCGGGGTGAGTGGCGTGCGGATGCGTTCTGACAGATTCAGACGTGACAGCCCGGCAACGGCCAAAATAATGGCGTCATAGTCGCCGTTATCCAGCTTGCTCAGGCGAGTTCCAACGTTCCCGCGCAAATCGCGGATGATCAGATCCGGTCGGCGAGCGCGCAACTGGCACTGGCGGCGCAGGCTGGAGGTGCCGACGCAGCTTTCGAGCGGGAGATCGGCCACGCTGGCATACTGATTCGAAACAAAGGCATCGCGCGGATCGTCACGCTCACAAATGGTATACAGGCCAAGCCCGTCGGGGAACGATACTGGCACATCCTTCATCGAGTGCACGGCGATATCCGCGCGGCCTTCCAGCAAAGCGCGCTCCAGCTCTTTAACAAACAGCACCTTGCCGCCCACTTTCGCCAGCGGCGTGTCCAGGATGATGTCGCCACGCGTCACCATGGGAACCAGTTCAACCTGCAACGTGGGGTAGTATTGCTGCAACTGTTGTTGCACATAATGAGCTTGCCACAGTGCAAGTGGGCTTTGTCGGGTGGCAATTCTAAGGGTGTTGTCTACCATGCTTAATACCGTTTTTATCATTTAGCGCCATCGTATCACTGAGACGCTCAGGTGTCAGCGTTCTGGCGCTGAAGGTGCTGGATAGCGACGGGAAGGTGCGTGTTTTCACCATGAGGTGGGAGGATCGCGGCGTAATCATGCCAGAGAGCCAAGGGCAATAAGAGAAAGTAAGCTAATCGTGGCTAACTTTCTTTAGTTTCTTTACGCTCAATGAGCAAGGTGTTAAATTGATCACGTTTCCAGCACTATCTTATCAGTCACTCCTCTAATTCTATTGCTGATGAGTTTGGAACACGGGGTTTTTTCTAGGCACTGGGATAATCAGGCGGACCGTCTTGTACTTCTACATCGAGACTTTGAAGCAGATACTGGACGCGATCAACCAACTGCGAGTTGACCGCGCTCTGGAAGCAATGAAACCCGCTTTTCAGCAGGTTTATCGCCTTCTGCCCGTATTATTGCACCACCATCATCCGCTCATGCCGGGCTACCTTGAAGGTAAGGTTCCGCACGGTGTGTGTACGTTCACGCCTGATGAAAACCAACAGCGCTACATCGACAGCATTGAACTGCGCTGGGGAGAGATCCCTGCCATCAATTCCCAAGGTGAATTGCCGATTACCGGCGTTTACTCCATGGGCAGCACCTCGTCCATCGGTCAGAGTTGCTCTTCCGATCTGGATATCTGGGTGTGCCACCAATCCTGGCTAGACCACGAAGAGCACCGGCGTTTACAGCAGAAATGTACCCTGTTGGAGCAATGGGCGGCGGCGCAAGGGGTGGATGTCAGCTTCTTCCTGATTGACGAGAACCGTTTTCGCCACAATGAAAGTGGCAGCCTGGGCGGAGAAGATTGCGGCTCGACGCAGCATATCCTGTTGCTGGACGAATTTTATCGCACCGCCGTGCGCATGGCCGGTAAACGCCTGCTGTGGCATATGGTGCCGGTTGAAGAAGAAGAGCATTACGACGAATACGTCCTGTCGCTTTACGCGCAGGGTGCGCTTGCGCCCAACGAGTGGCTGGACCTGGGCGGATTGAGTTCGCTCTCGGCGGAAGAGTATTTCGGTGCCAGTCTGTGGCAGTTGTATAAAAGTATCGATTCCCCGTACAAGGCGGTATTGAAGACCCTGCTGCTCGAGGCCTATTCCTGGCAATACCCTGACACGCGCTTGCTGTCGATGGATATCAAAGCCCGGCTGCACAAAGGGGAGATCGTGGCGTTTGGGCTCGATCCTTATTGTATGATGCTGGATCGGGTAACCGAATACCTCACGCAAATTGAAGACCCGACGCGTCTCGATCTGGCGCGGCGTTGTTTTTATCTCAAAGTCTGCGAAGAACTGTCGCGCGAAAAAGCCTGCGTCGGCTGGCGGCGGCAGATCCTAAGCCAACTGGTGCAAGAGTGGGGCTGGAGCAGCGAACACCTTGCCATGCTGGATAATCGCGCCAACTGGAAAATCGAGCGCGTGCGTGAAGCGCACAATGAGTTGCTCGATGCGATGATGCAAACCTATCGCAACCTGATCCGCTTTGCGCGGCGCAACAACCTGAGCGTGAGTGCCAGTCCGCAGGATATCGGCGTACTGATGCGTAAACTGTATGCCGCCTTTGAAGCGCTGCCGGGTAAAGTAACGCTGCTCAATCCGCAAATTTCGCCGGACCTGTCCGAAGCGGATCTGACCTTTATCTACGTTCCGGCGGGCCGCGCCAACCGCTCTGGCTGGTATCTGTACAATCAGGCACCGTCTATGGATGCCATCATCAGCCATCAGCCGCTGGAATATAACCGCTACCTGAACAAACTAATGGCGTGGGCCTATTTTAACGGGCTGCTGACGCCGAACACGCGCTTGCACATTAAGGGCAGCGAACAGATCGATATTGCCCGCCTGCGCGAATTGGTGGATGACGTCTCCTGCCACTTTCCACTGCGTTTACCGGCCCCCACGCCCAAGGCGCTGTACAGCCCGTGCGAAATTCGGCATCTGGCGATTATCGTCAATCTGGAGCACGATCCAACGGCGGCATTCCGCAATCAGGTGGTGCACTTTGATTTCCGCCATCTGGACGTGTTCAGTTTCGGCGAGCAGCAGCAGTGTCTGGTGGGCAGCATTGACCTGCTGTACCGTAATTCGTGGAATGAAGTGCGAACCCTGCATTTCAACGGCGAACAGTCAGTGCTGGAAGCGCTGAAAACCATTTTGGGTAAAATGCATCAGGATGCGGCGCTGCCGGAATCGCTGGAAGTGTTCTGCTACAGCCAACACCTGCGCGGTTTGATTCGCACGCGCGTGCAGCAGTTGGTGTCCGAGTGCATTGAACTACGCCTGTCCAGCACCCGACAAGAGCCGGGCCGTTTCAAAGCGGTAAAAGTGGCAGGGCAGACCTGGGGTCTGTTCTTCGAACGCCTGAGCGTATCGGTGCAGAAGCTGGAAAATGCGGTGGAGTTCTACGGCGCGATTTCCAACAACAAACTGCAAGGGTTACCCACGCAGGTGGAGACCAACCATATCCACCTGCCAGCGGTCATCGACGGCGTGGCGAGCGAAGGGATCATCCAGTTCTTCTTTGAAGATCTGCCGGAAGAGCAAGGTTTTAATATCTTTATTCTGGATGAGTCGAACCGCGTTGAGGTTTATCACCACTGTGAAGGCAGCAAGGAAGAGCTGGTACGTAACGTGAGCCGTTTTTACTCTTCGTCCCATGACCGCTTTACCTACGGCTCCAGCTTTATCAATTTCAACCTGCCGCAGTTCTACCAGATTGTGCAGTTAGATGGGCGGGCGCAGGTGATTCCTTTTCGCAGTACAACGCTATCTCATTTGAACATATCGCCGGGCAAAGAAAGCGCGTCGCCCGCGATCAAACAGCGGCTGCACATGCTGTAACGCTCTGGTTGTCTTTGGTGGTAACAGAGCGTTTTCCCGCGTTAATCGAAAGAGACGTCCTCACCGGCCTGCGCACTGCATGCCTGCGCCAGCAGCGCAAAAAAGGATTCGCCGCTGCGATCGCAGATCCACTGTTCCTTCTGACCCTTGTCTGGCTGATACGTAAAGTGATAGCCACCGGCTTTGGTTGCCAACCATACCTGATGCAGTGGCTCCTGGCGGTTGATGACAATCTTGCTGCCGTTTTCGAAACTCAGTGTCATCACGCCGCCGTTGGTTTCGTAATCGATATCGGCATCACCGTCGAAGTCGTCCAACGCTTCTTCGATAGTCAACATTAACGCATCCGCTAATTGATGAAACTCACTGTCGTTCATTTTCGATTCCTATTGCTTTTCATGATCCACCTGCGATTATAGAGAGCATGCATAGATGATTGACAGGTCTTAATGACATGAAGCAGGTATTTCGTTCATTTTCTCTGGCGCTGATGCTGCTGGGATTGGTGGGTTGCGGGCTGAAAGGGCCGCTGTATATGCCGAACGGTGAGCCGACCAACACCCCAGACGCACAGAAGAATACGCATCAAAAGCCGTCGATGCGTCCGTAACCGGCACGGTTGCATTTTAATCACGGATAACAGGTCACGATAGCAATTACCGCGCCCGGTTACATGAGCGGAGTCAGTATAATGCAGTTCGCTAAAATGCACGGTTTGGGCAATGATTTTATGGTTGTCGATGCCGTTACACAAAATGTCTATTTCTCGCCGGAGCTGATTCGCCGTTTGTCGGATCGCCATCGCGGGGTCGGGTTTGATCAATTGCTGGTGGTTGAGCCGCCTTACGATCCTGAGCTGGATTTTCACTACCGCATTTTCAATGCGGATGGCAGTGAAGTGGCCCAGTGCGGTAACGGCGCGCGCTGTTTCGCCCGTTTCGTGCGTATCAAAGGGCTGACCAACAAGCGCGATATTGCGGTGAGTACCCATACCGGGCGCATGGTGCTCAGCGTCACGGATGATGAGTTGGTGCGGGTGAACATGGGCGAGCCGGATTTTGAACCGCAGCGCGTGCCGTTTCGGGCTGCCAAGGCGGAGAAAACCTATATCCTGCGCGCCAACGATCATACGGTGTTGTGCGGCGTGGTTTCCATGGGCAACCCCCACTGTGTGATTCAGGTTGACGATGTTGATACCGCCAATGTGGAAACTCTTGGCCCGGTGCTGGAAAGCCACGAGCGTTTTCCTGAGCGCGTCAACGTCGGGTTTATGCAAATTGTTGACCGTAGCCACATACGCCTGCGGGTCTACGAGCGTGGCGCGGGCGAAACGCAGGCCTGTGGCAGCGGTGCCTGTGCCGCCGTGGCGGTGGGCATTCAGCAAGGACTATTGGCGGATGAGGTTCGCGTCTCGTTACCGGGGGGCGATCTGGATATCCATTGGAAAGGGGTCGGGCATCCGCTTTATATGACCGGTCCTGCCACCCATGTCTATGATGGATTTATTCATTTATGAAGCAGGTCGAGGAACAGGCAGAACGCCAGAGCGCACTGAGTGACGAACTGATTTTGCAGTTCCTGCAACAGAACCCTGATTTCTTTATTCGCAATGCGCGGCAGGTCGAGCAAATGCACATCCCGCACCCGGTGCGGGGGACAGTCTCGCTGGTTGAATGGCAGTTAGCGCGCCAGCGGCACCACATTGCGCAGTTGGAAGAAGAGATCACCTTGCTGATGGAGCAGGCGCGCGGCAACGAAGTGTTGTTCCGTCGTCTGCTGGCGTTACAGACCGATTTGTCAGCGGCTACTGGCCTGCATGATTTGCTTGAACGCCTACAGCGCTGGTCACGCCAACAAGGGTTGGTTGGCGCGGATATTCGCCTGTTCAGTGACAAATGGCGCATCAGCGCGCCTTCGCGCTTTACCCATTTGGCGCTGTCGCGTTCGTTGTTTGAACCGCTACGCATACAACGTCTGCGTGACAGTAACCACTATCTTGGCAGCCTGAACGGGCCGGAGCTGCTGTTACTGCTACCGCAGGCGCGGCAGGTGGGTTCCGTGGCGCTGTCGCTGTTGGGAAAAAACGACTCGCTGGGCCTGGTGATTTTCAGCAGCCGCGACAGCCATCACTATCAAGACGGCATGGGTACCGTGTTGTTGCAACACCTAGCCAACCTGCTGCCGGATATGCTGGCGCGTTGGGTTGAACGGGTATGAGCGACCCCGCGCTGCCTTCACCACTGTTGACCTCGGTCGCAGCGTTTTTACGTTATTTGAAAGCGGAACGCCAGCTCAGTCCGCTGACGCAGGAAAATTACTGCCGTCAACTGGGTGCCATTGCCGCCATGCTGGATGAAATGGGCATCACCGACTGGCACACGCTGGATGCGGCGGGAGTGCGCTCGGTGGCTACGCGCAGCAAACGCGGTGGGTTGCAAGCGGCAAGTCTGGCGCTGCGCCTTTCGGCACTGCGCAGTTTTCTTGATTGGCAGGTGGCGCAAGGGGTGTTAACCGCCAACCCGGCGCGCGGTATTTCTGCGCCCAAAGCGGGCCGACATCTGCCGAAAAACATGGATGTGGATGAAGTAAATCGCCTGCTGGAGATCGATCTCAACGATCCGCTTGCGGTGCGCGATCGCGCCATGCTGGAAGTGATGTACGGCTCGGGCTTACGTTTGGCGGAACTGGTCGGCATGGAGTGTCGTCATGTCGATTTGGACGGCGGCGAAGTGTGGGTCGTGGGTAAGAGCAGTAAAGAGCGCAAGCTGCCGCTGGGACGCACCGCCGTGCACTGGCTGCGCGAGTGGCTGGAACGGCGTGAGCTGTTTGGCCCGGAAGATGATGCCATCTTCATTACCCGGCAGGGTAAGCGTATTTCGATGCGCAACGTGCAAAAGCGTTTTGCCGAGTGGGGGATCAAGCAGGGGCTGAACAGTCACGTCCATCCGCATAAGCTACGTCACTCTTTTGCCACCCATATGCTGGAATCAAGCGGTGACCTGCGCGCGGTGCAGGAACTACTGGGGCATGCCAACCTTTCTACCACGCAAATTTATACCCATTTGGATTTTCAGCATTTGGCGACGGTGTACGATGCCGCACACCCGCGTGCCAAACGAGGGAAGACATGATGCATTTTTACCGTCCACTGGCACCGATAGCCGCCATGACGTTTGATTTAGACGATACGCTGTACGATAACCGTGAAGTCATTCAGCGCACCCAACTGGAATCGGTGCGCTTTCTGCAAGACTTTCACCCGGCGCTGAGCGCGGTGCAGTCCAGCGATTTACAGCGTATTCGCGAAGCGCTGCGTGAGCAGGAGCCAGAGATATACCATGATGTCACCGAGTGGCGTCGGCGGGCGGTAGCGCAATTGTTGCTGGAGGCGGGGCTGGATGCGGCGACGGCGAGCCACGGTGCAGCGCAGGCGCTGGGCGTGGCTCCGGGGCAGATTCTGCACGTGGGTGACGACTTGACCACCGACGTGGCCGGTGCGGTGCGTAATGGCTTGCAAGCGTGCTGGATTAACCTGCATGAAGGCAACCTGATGAAGATTGACGATGCGCGGTTATTGCCGCATGTGGAAATTTCACGGTTGGCATTGCTCACAACGCTGCTATAATTCTGCTAATTTAGCTGTATAAATCACCAGTGAAGTAAGTGCCCCTGGGGTTACTGCTTGTCTGTTAACGGATAACTGTACCGATGGACGTTTCTCAACTTCTTGATGGCCTGAACAATAAACAGCGCGATGTGGTTGTCGCGCCGCGTGGGAATCTTCTTGTACTGGCGGGCGCCGGAAGCGGCAAAACGCGGGTGCTGGTGCACCGTATCGCCTGGTTGACGTCCGTTGAGCAGTGCTCGCCCTATTCCATCATGGCGGTGACGTTTACCAACAAGGCGGCGGCGGAGATGCGTCACCGTATCGAGCATTTGATCGGCACCAGTCAGGGCGGCATGTGGATCGGCACTTTCCACGGTCTGGCGCACCGCTTGCTGCGCGCGCACCATCTTGATGCCGGTTTGCCGCAGGATTTTCAGATTCTGGACAGTGAAGATCAACTGCGTCTGCTCAAGCGCCTGATTCGGGCACTGAATCTGGATGATAAACAGTGGCCGGCGCGCCAGGCGATGTGGTACATCAACGGCAAGAAAGACGAAGGTCTACGCCCACAGCATATCGAAAGCTACGGCAATCCCGTTGAGCAGACCTGGCTCAAGGTTTATCAGGCCTATCAGGAAGTGTGCGATCGCGCCGGACTGGTCGATTTTGCCGAACTCCTGCTGCGTGCTCACGAACTGTGGCTGAACAAACCCCATATTCTCAGTCACTACCGCGAGCGCTTCACCAATATTCTGGTGGATGAGTTTCAGGATACCAACCGTATTCAGTACGCCTGGATCCGCATGCTGGCGGGAGACAGCGCCAGCGTGATGATCGTCGGTGATGACGATCAGTCAATTTATGGCTGGCGCGGGGCGCAGGTGGAAAATATCCAGCTGTTTTTAAATGACTTTCCCAAAGCCGAGACCATTCGTCTGGAGCAGAACTATCGCTCTACCGGCAATATTCTTACTGCGGCTAATGCGCTGATTGCGCACAACGGCGGGCGGTTGGGTAAAAACCTGTGGACGGAAGATGCGCAGGGGGACCCGATCTCCCTGTACTGCGCGTTTAACGAACTGGATGAAGCCCGTTTTGTGGTTAATCGCATCAAGGTGTGGCAGGAAAATGGCGGTGCACTCAAGGAAAACGCCATCCTGTATCGCAGCAACGCCCAATCGCGCGTGCTGGAAGAGGCCTTGCTACAACAGAACATGCCGTACCGGATTTATGGCGGCATGCGCTTCTTCGAACGTCAGGAAATCAAAGATGCGCTCGCCTATTTGCGCCTGATTGCCAACCGCAATGATGATGCCGCTTTCGAACGCGTGGTGAATACCCCAACGCGCGGTATCGGCGATCGTACCTTGGATGTGGTGCGTCAAACTGCGCGCGATCGACAGGTGACGCTGTGGCAATCCAGCCGCGTGCTGTTGCAGGAAAAAGCGCTGGCAGGGCGTGCCGCTTCTGCGTTGCAGCGCTTCCTCGAGTTGGTGGAAGCACTGGCCTATGAAACCGCCGATTTGCCGCTGCACGTGCAAACCGACCGCGCTATCAAAGATTCCGGCCTGTGGCAGATGTATGAGCAGGAAAACGGCGAGAAAGGGCAAGCGCGGGTAGAAAACCTGGAGGAACTGGTGACGGCAACGCGCCAGTTCAGCTATCAGGAGGAGGATATGGACCTGATGCCGTTGCAGGAGTTTCTCTCTCACGCGGCATTGGAAGCGGGGGAAGGGCAGGCCGATGCTTATCAGGATGCGGTGCAACTGATGACGCTGCACTCCGCTAAAGGGCTAGAGTTTCCTCAGGTGTTTATCGTTGGCATGGAAGAGGGCATGTTCCCGAGCCAGATGTCGCTGGATGAGGGCGGGCGTCTCGAAGAAGAGCGCCGTCTGGCCTATGTCGGCGTGACGCGCGCCATGCAGAAGCTCACTCTGACCTATGCCGAAAGCCGGCGGTTGTACGGCAAGGAAACCTATCATCGCCCATCGCGTTTTGTTGGTGAACTGCCTGTCGAGTGCGTGGAGGAAGTGCGCCTGCGTGCCAGCGTGTCTCGTCCGGTCAATCACCAGCGCTTGGGTACGCCAGTGAGCCAAAGTGACAGCGGCTATGCGCTGGGCCAGCGGGTGCGCCACGACAAATTTGGCGAAGGGACCATCATCAATCTGGAAGGCAGCGGTGAGCATTGCCGTTTACAGGTCGCTTTCCAGGGACAAGGTATCAAGTGGCTGGTCGCCGCCTATGCGCGGTTGGAGACGGTATAACACAGGTATCAACACTGTCGCGTTTTACAGAAAAGGAGAGCAACCGGGATGACGTTAGACGAGATAATCACTGCCCTGCGTGGCAAGAAATGGGTAGACCTGACGCACAGCGTAACAGAATCTATCCCTATCTTTAGCGCGTTTCCCGGTGTGCAGCGCAACACGCTGTATACGGTTGAGCAAGATGGTTTTTTTGCCCAACAGCTCACCTTTGTAACCCAGACGGGTACGCACATTGATGCCCCTGCGCATTTTTCTCTGGGCAAACGCTGTCTGGATGGTCTTGCCAACAAGGCGTTGTTGCTGCCGTTGCGCGTGATCCACAAACAGGAGGCGGTGGCACAGGATGCCGACTACCGTCTCGGCGTGCAGGACATTGTGGATTTCGAGCAGCAATACGGTCAGATCCCATCGGGTTGCTTTGTGGCGTTCGCCAGCGGTTGGAGCAAGCGCTGGCCGGATGCGCAGGCCTTTGCCAACAACGATACCGAAGGCAATAGTCACACGCCGGGTTGGTCCATAGAGGCATTGCGCTTTTTGTTTGAACAGCGCCAGATTGCTGCCGTCGGCCATGAAACACTGGACACTGATGCCGCCGTGGATTTTCGTCGCAACAATGGGCTGATTGGCGAATTCTATGTGCTCGATCGCGATGCCTGGCAGGTCGAGGTGATGAACAATCTGGATCAGGTGCCTGCTGTCGGGGCGTATCTTCAGGTCAGCTTTCCCAATTTTGCCGGTGCGCCGGGCTTTCCGGTTCGGGCGATTGCCTATCTGCCTGACGATGAGTGCTAAACGGCATGGAGGCGGCGTGGGAAAGTCACCTTCGCCGCACGGGCTTATCGTTCGAGGCAGAATTGAACAATTCGTGCATCTTTTAACTGTCACAGTTTAAAAGTTGACAGGCTTTTTCATCTCGGCGTAACATGCGCCCATCATTATTCCCGGAGGGCCCCGCCTTGGACACACCCAGTCGATGCTGGCTCATTAATCAATTGATTACTAACCATTTCTAAGGCTTCCCGCTGTTATATCGGTAGCCCTGGTGGTTATCGGTGATGTTGTATCCCTCCGTCATCAAATTGAGTCAGCACCGTCGGTTCGAAACCTGTTGGTGCCCTGTCATCACCGTTTCTGTGCTTCAACGCGTCCGTCTTTCTCTGTTATCGCACTAGGAGCACATGGCCTATGCTGAGCGCATTTAAACTGGATAACTGCCGTTTATCCCGTCTGGAACTGGACGACACCGATGATATTGCTGCCTCCGTGTGGGTGGATTTGGTCGAGCCTGAAGATGAAGAGCGTGAGCTGGTGCAAAACCGGTTGGGGCAGAGCCTGGCAACGCGCCCTGAACTGGAAGATATCGAAGCATCGGCTCGTTTCTTCGAAGACGAAGACGGCCTGCATATCCACTCCTTTTTCTTCTTCGAAGACGCGGACGATCACGCTGGAAACTCCACCGTGGCATTCACCATTCGCGACGGGCGTTTGTACACGCTGCGTGAGCGCGAGTTACCGGCCTTTCGTCTGTACCGGATGCGCGCGCGCAACCAGACGCTGGTAGACGGTAACGCCTACGAACTGTTGCTCGATCTGTTTGAAACCAAGATTGAACAACTGGCCGATGAAATCGAAAACATCTATAGCGATCTGGAATCGCTCAGTCGCGTGATCATGGAAGGGCGCCAGGGCGAAGAGTACGACGAAGCGCTCTCTACGCTGGCAGAATTGGAAGATGTGGGTTGGAAGGTGCGCCTGTGTTTGATGGATACTCAGCGTGCGTTGAATTTTCTGGTACGTCGCGCGCGCCTGCCGAGCGGGCAACTGGAACAGGCGCGCGAGATCCTGCGCGATATCGAATCCCTGCTGCCGCACAATGAATCTCTGTTTCAGAAGGTCAACTTCTTGATGCAGGCGGCGATGGGCTTTATCAATATCGAGCAGAGCCGCATTATCAAGATCTTCTCGGTGGTTTCCGTGGTGTTTCTGCCGCCGACGCTGGTGGCGTCCAGCTATGGGATGAACTTTGAGTTTATGCCGGAACTGCACTGGTCGTTTGGTTACCCGGGGGCTATCGTGCTGATGATCCTGGCAGGATTGGCTCCGTATCTCTACTTCAAGCGCAAAAACTGGCTGTAACCATAGCGCTATGCTTCCCGGCGTAAGCCGGGAACGCGCTCATTTTCGGCTTCTACGATCATTTCCATATTCATTAGCTCTCCCTTCTGTTTAGAATGAAACCTCTACAGGTATTGTCATATCAGGTTGTCGCTATGGGAAGGGTTTCGCCCTTGGCGCAGTGGGGAGTGCTACTGGTTGCTTCTCTGCTGCTGGGGTTGGTATTGCAGTGGTTCCATGTTCCGGCCGCGTTTCTGTTAGGGCCGATGATGGTTGGTGTCGTCATGGGTTTGAAAGGGGCGACGATCCGTATGCCTCCTGCGTATTTTTGGGCCGCTAATGCCATCCTTGGCTGTCTGGTGGCGCAAAGCCTCTCCCTCTCTATTTTGAGTTCGCTGTTGCAGGAATGGCCGTTAGTGCTGGGCATTCTGGTGGCGACTCTTGCCGCCAGCGGCTTTTCTGGTTGGTTACTGGTCAAATTCAGCGCCTTACCCGGCACCACCGGGGCCTGGGGCGCATCACCTGGCGGTGCCTCGGCCATGGTTGCTATGTCGAGCGAATTTGGTGCCGACGTGCGTCTGGTGGCGTTTATGCAATACCTGCGCGTGCTGATGGTGACGGCTGCCGCCGCCTTTGTGGCGCGCTTGAGCCTTGGCGAAACGGCCGCGCATAACACCGCCGCGCTGATCTGGTTTCCTGCACTCGACTGGCGTTTTTTTGCCACACTCGGTGTGGCATGTTGCGGCGTGCTGTTCGGGCGCTGGCTGCGCCTGCCGTCCGGTGCACTGCTGGGGCCGATGATCCTCGGCGCCGCGCTGCACTCGACGGGCACGTTGACGCTGCAAACGCCGGAATGGATACTGTCATTGGCCTATGCGTTCATCGGTTGGAGTGTGGGCTTAAGCTTTACCCGCCCGATTTTCCTGCTGGCTATTCGCACCTTGCCACAGATGATGGCCTCTATCGTCGGCCTGATGGTGCTGTGCGGAGGGATGGCTTACGGGGTAACGCTGTTGCTACCGGTGGATATTCTTACCGCCTATCTGGAGTCCAGCCCCAGCGGGCTGGACTCCATTGCGGTCATTGCGGCGGGTAGCAACGTTGACATGGCCTTTGTGATTGCGATGCAAACCCTGAGGCTGTTTTCGACGCTGCTGTTTAGCCCGGTGTTGTCACGCTACATCTCACGCCACACGGCGCTGAACGCGACGTAATTTCCGCTGGGCGATGAGGGCATCGATGATAAACAGCGCCAGCGCCGCCCAGATAAAACCAAATGCCACCATTTTGTCGCTGCCGAGCGGTTCGCCATAGAGCGTGACCGCGATGATAAACATCAGCGTCGGGCCGAGGTACTGGAAGAATCCGAGCGTAGACAGGCGCATTCTCACGGCGGCGGCGGTGAAAAACAACAGCGGCACGGTGGTCACGATGCCTGCGCTGACCAGCAGCAGATTGAGCGTCGTACTGTTATTACCAAGGTGGCTGCTCGGTGTATCGGCGATAAAAAACAGATAGATAATTGCCGCAGGCAGCAGCCACAGGGTTTCAATCAGCATGCCGGTCTGGCCGTCTACGCCGAGTTTTTTGCGCAACAGGTCATAGATCGCGAAGCTAAAGGCCAGCGCCAGAGCAATCACCGGCACCGAGCCAAACTGCCAGAGCTGAATCAACACGCCGCTGAACGCCAACAACACCGCGCACCATTGCAGGCGGCGGAAACGCTCGCCGAGAAAAATCATTCCCAGCATCACGTTAACCAGTGGGTTGATAAAATAGCCCAGGCTGGCTTCCAGAATGTGATTGTGGTTTACCGCCCAAATGTAGAGCAGCCGGTTACCGCCCACTAGCACGGCGGTCAGCGCCAGCATCAGCAGCGTTTTGGGTGATCCCATGACGTGCTGTACCTGACGCCATTTGCGGTTGATGCTCACCAAAACCAGCATGAAGAGAAACGACCAGATAATCCGGTGCGTAAGAATTTCTGTGGTAGGCACTGCGCCAATCAGCTTGAAGTAGACGGGTGCGATGCCCCAAATGAAATAGGCACCAAGGGCGAATAACACACCCTGGCGTGATTGCTGTTCATTCATGTGGAAGGCTTACTCAACGGACTGAAGAGGGAGTACTGTACGCGAAACCGCAGTGACTTTCATCTTCCCTTCCCGTTTTGGTGCTTCGTTTTGGTAAAATCGGATTATTCAGCCTTTTATATCGTTACTGTGCGAATAATTCGGCGTTATCCGACGATATAGGTGGCCGTGGCGGTGGTGATATGCACCTGTGCCTCGTTGTGCAACTCGGCACGCGCCACGGCGATTTTATTGCCGCCACGCAGCAGCGTGCTGGTCAGGATAAAGTGCTCGCCGCGGCCCGGGCGCAGATAGTCCACACGCAGATCGATAGTGCCTATGCGCGCCAGTCGCTGGTGAAATTCCTGAGCGCTGATGCTGTGGTGCCGTAACAGCGCGCTGCCAACGCAGACCAGCCCGGCGGCCACATCCAGCCCGGCGGCGATCACACCGCCGTGGAGAATTTTTTGCAACGCATTGCCGACCAATCGCTCCTGACGATCAAACACCAAAATGGCATGGTCGGCTTCAAACTCACGCAGTTCAAGCCCCAGTTCCCGGTTGAAGGGCATCTGATAGATAAAAATGTCGCTGACGCGTTGGCGAACGCTCTCCTGAGGCAGCATGGCATCAGGGGGAAGCGTGTCATCCTGCTGGACAAGCGGTAATGACATAGCGGGCGGCCCTCAGTAACGATCGGAACAGAGAATAAGGATAGTTTAACGTTAAATTTTTGTTTGTTTTATGAGGCGTTTCTGTTTCTTTTCAGAAAAGCATGAATAACTAGGAAGTGGATGATTCAAGTACAGATTATGAAGCTAGAATAATAACGAGCGTGTCTATCATTTTTCCTTACTTTCATGTTGGTCGGAGATATCGTATGCGCAAAATTGCGGGCGTAGTGGCGCTCTTGTTGGCGGCACAAGTTCAGGCAGAAGAAGCAAAAGTTCAGGTTGTACACGACAGGCCCGCAGTGCGTGGCAGCATTATTGCCAATTTGCTGCAAGACCATGATAACCCTTTTATCCTTTATCCTTACGAAAGCAACTATCTGCTTTATACCTACACCACCAACATCAATAAGCAAGCGATCAGCAGTTACGACTGGGCCAAAGAAGCGCGTAAAGATGAAGTGAATTTCCAGTTGAGTCTGGCCTTCCCCATCTGGCGCGGCATCATGGGCGACAATTCGCTGTTGGGGGTCTCTTATACCCAGCAATCCTGGTGGCAGATGTCGAATGCCGATGAATCCTCACCGTTTCGTGAAACTAACTATGAACCACAGATATTTCTTGGCTGGGCGACCGATTACAGCTTGGGCGGATGGACATTGCGCGATGTGGAAGTGGGGCTGAATCACCAATCCAACGGCAAGGCAGATCCAACTTCGCGCAGTTGGGATTGCGCCTATATGCGCCTAATGGCGCAAAACGGCAACTGGAAGGTGGATCTCAAACACTTGGTTCCTGATCCCTGACCGCAAGGATGACAACCCGGATATCACCAAGTATCTGGGGTAT
Source organism: Symbiopectobacterium sp. (assembly GCF_051710365.1). Classification (NCBI taxonomy): domain Bacteria; kingdom Pseudomonadati; phylum Pseudomonadota; class Gammaproteobacteria; order Enterobacterales; family Enterobacteriaceae; genus Symbiopectobacterium; species Symbiopectobacterium sp. Next base: position 18,469 of record NZ_JBPETA010000015.1, read on the forward strand.
TATCGGGTTCGTGTTGGCTACGTCTGGGGCGACAGCATTTTCAGCGTAGCAGGGCATTACAACTGGAACAGCGGTTACGGCAACGCAGAGTTGGGGTGGAGCTATCCGATAACCAGGCATGTACGCTTCTATACCAAGGTGTTTAGCGGCTATGGCGAATCGATGATCGACTACAACCATCGGCAGACGCGTTACGGTGTCGGTGTGATGTTGAACGATATCTTTTGGGGCGTGTTTTCAGAAAAAATAATTCTCGTGGTCAAAAGATTGCAGTTTTTATCACAGGCGCTGAAAATAGCGCCTGTTTGATTTTATCGGCCACGGGCTGATGTGATGCAAGAGGATCGGGGAACGCGTGTCTACGGCGGAAGTGTTAAATAAGGAAGCGTTAGCGGCTCAGGTTCTACGCGATACGTTCGGTTATCAGCAATTCCGTCCCGGTCAGGATGCGGTCATTCAGGCTGCGGTCAACGGTCAGGATTGTCTGGTGATCATGCCGACCGGGGGCGGGAAATCGCTGTGCTACCAGATCCCCGCATTGGTGCTGGATGGTCTGACGCTGGTGGTGTCTCCGCTGATCTCTTTGATGAAAGATCAGGTGGATCAGCTTCTTGCCTACGGCGTGACTGCCGCCTGCCTGAACTCGACCCAGACCCGTGAGCAGCAGTGGGATGTGATGACCCGCTGTCGCAGCGGTGAAATCAAGCTGCTGTATATCGCGCCGGAGCGTTTAACCACGGACAGCTTCTTTGACCAGCTTGCCCAGTGGAATCCAGCACTGATTGCCATCGACGAAGCGCACTGTATCTCCCAGTGGGGGCATGATTTCCGCCCGGAATACCGCGCCCTTGGGCAAATCAAGCAGCGTTTCCCCACGCTGCCAGTGGTTGCCTTGACGGCCACCGCCGACGACGCGACGCGCAGTGATATTGTGCGCCTGCTCGATCTGCACGAACCGCATATTCATCTGAGCAGCTTCGACAGGCCCAATATCCGCTACACGCTGGTGGAGAAATTTAAACCGCTCGATCAACTGTGGATGTTTGTGCAGGGCCAGCGCGGTAAAAGCGGCATCATTTATTGCAACAGCCGGGCGAAGGTAGAGGATATCAGTGCGCGTCTGCAAAATCGTGGCCTCAGCGTGGCGGCCTATCATGCTGGCTTGGACAACGAACGGCGTGCGCAGGTACAGGAAGCGTTCCTACGTGACGATTTGCAAGTGGTGGTAGCCACCGTCGCCTTTGGAATGGGTATTAACAAACCCAACGTGCGCTTTGTGGTGCACTTTGATATCCCACGCACTATCGAATCCTACTATCAGGAGACCGGGCGTGCCGGGCGAGATGGCCTGCCTGCGGAAGTCGCGCTGTTTTACGATCCGGCGGACATGGCGTGGTTGCGCCGCTGCCTTGAGGAAAAACCGCCGGGCCCGCAGCAAGAAATTGAACGACACAAGTTGAACGCGATGGGGGCGTTCGCGGAGGCGCAAACCTGCCGGCGTCTAGTGCTGCTCAACTATTTTGGTGAAGGGCGGCATGCCCCTTGCGGTAACTGTGATATCTGCCTCGATCCGCCTAAGCGTTATGATGGCTTGGTGGATGCGCAAAAGGCGCTCTCCTGCGTATACCGGGTGGGGCAGCGCTTCGGCCTGGGCTATGTGGTGGAGGTGTTGCGCGGAGCCAATAACCAGCGTATTCGCGAATGGGGACACGACAAGCTGCCAGTGTACGGCATTGGCCGTGAGCAATCGCATGAGCATTGGGTCAGCGTGCTGCGCCAACTGATTCACCTGGGGTTCCTCACGCAAAATATTGCATTGCACTCAGCGGTACAACTTACCGAATCAGCCCGTCCGGTGCTGCGTGGTGAGATACCATTGCAGTTGGCGGTGCCGCGCGTGGTTAACCTGAAGCCGAAAGCGAACCAAAAATCGTACACCGGGCTTTACGATCGCAAGCTGTTTGCCAAACTGCGCAAACTACGCAAAGCCATTGCTGATGAGGGCGATATCCCGCCTTATGTGGTGTTCAGTGATGCCACGCTGCTGGAAATGGCCGATCGCTTGCCGGTGACGGCAAGCGAATTACTGACGATTAACGGCGTTGGGCAGCGTAAACTGGAGCGATTCGGTACGCCATTTATGTCGCTGATCCGTGAGCATCTGGACGATGGCGACGATGTGCGCTGATCGAACTTGAATTTCTAGACTCTGTGGTAAAAAAGGAAAATATCATGATGTTGTTTTTGACCGTGGCGATGGTGCACTTCGTGGCATTGATGAGCCCGGGGCCGGATTTCTTTTTTGTTTCCCAGACGGCGGCGAGTCGCTCGCGCAAAGAAGCCATGATGGGCGTGCTGGGGATTTCTCTGGGGGTAATGGTGTGAGCGGCCATTGCGTTGATGGGTTTGCACCTGTTACTGCAAAAAATGGCGTGGTTGCACGATGCCATTACTATCGGCGGTGGATTGTATCTGTGCTGGATGGGATGGTACATGTTGCGCGCAGCGCGTCGCAAAGGGGAGCTGCAAACAGTTGAAACGGTAGAACTGCCTTCGAAAGGGAAAACCTTTATGCGCGGTCTGCTGACCAACCTGGCCAACCCAAAAGCGCTGATCTATTTCGGCAGCGTGTTCTCTCTGTTTGTGGGTGACAGCGTTGGCACCAGTGCGCGCTGGGGACTATTCGCGTTAATCTCACTGGAAACGCTGCTGTGGTTTAGCCTGGTGGCAATGGTGTTTGCCTTGCCTGCAATGCGTCGCGGCTATCAGCGTTTAGCTAAATGGATCGATGGTCTGGCAGGAGTGCTGTTTACCGGCTTTGGGCTGCATCTGATTATTTCGCGCTAAGCGAGCGTGGCGTAACCGATCATCACCACAATATCGACCGCCACGGTGGTCACCCCCAAAATCAGATACTGAGCAACCTGCGGCTGATGCGGCACGATAAACTGTGGGAACAGCGCCGCCAGAAAAACGATGCTTTTCGGGTTGGTGAGATTGACCAGAACGGCACGACGAAACAGCTGGCGGCGTGGTAGGGTGCCCGCCAGCGCATGCAGATCGAGTGAACCGGCCGCGCGCCACTGCTGAATGCCGAGCCAGATCAGATAAGCGGCACCGAGCCATTTCAGAATGTCAAAAGCCAGCAGCGATTGCGATAGCAGCGCACCAAGACCGATACCGACCAATACGATATGGATAGCCAGCCCGACTTGTAGCCCGGCGATGGATGCCGCCGCACCGCGATAGCCGTGACTGATAGCAGTGCTCATGGTGTTGATAGCCCCGGACCCCGGAGAAAGGCTGAGAATAAGCGTTGTGAGAAGATAATAGGTTAACCACCAGTCGAGGGTCATAGCTGCTTCCTGATTGCATGTTGTTGCATTGGCGTTGTTTGCGATCGCCACAACGGAGACTGAAGGGGTTACCGATGCGTTACGTGGTTAAACATTACGACCGAATGTGCCACAATACGCCATTGCTGATTGTTGTGCCAGCGATCACAAAACTCTCTGGTAGTCCCCGCGTGGCAGGGAGCTAGCGCGGTGCCGTGCAGCAAGGAGAAACGTGATGTCACCCGAAATTTCCGGCCTATTATTAAGAGAAAAACAGTTTTCTGCCTTTGTCACCGGGACGCTGTTGGATTTCTGGCGTCAGCGCGAAGAGGGGGAGTTTCCCGGCGTTGACGATGTGCCGATCCGCTTTGTACGCTTTACCGCTCCACAGCACACGCGTCTGGTGGTGGTGTTTCCCGGCCGCATCGAAAGCTATGTAAAGTATGGTGAAGTCGCCTACGATTTGTTCCAGGCGGGTTATGATGTGCTGATCATGGATCATCGCGGCCAAGGGCGCTCCGGGCGGATGCTGGAAGACGGTAATCGTGGCCATGTGGTACGCTTTGGTGATTACGTAGACGACGTCGAGCAATTCTGGTTGCACCATGTGGATGCGGTGAAAACGGCCGATCCCTTGCGCTACCAGCGCTGCTTTGCGCTCGCCCACTCAATGGGCGGCGCGATCCTGGGGCATTTTTTGGCACGTCGGCCGGATGCATTCGATGCCGTGGCGCTGTGTGCGCCCATGTGTGGCATTAAATTGCCGATGCCGGGCTGGCTGGCTTCACGCATTGTTGCCTGGGCGGAACTGCACCCGCGCATTCGCGATTATTATGCTATCGGCACCGGGCAATGGCGTCCGCTGCCCTATTTGATCAACGTGCTAACGCACAGCCGTGAGCGTTACCGTCGCAGCGTGCGTGCCTATGCCGATGAACCCGGCCTGCGCGTTGGTGGCCCGACCTATCACTGGATGCGAGAATCGATGGCCGCCGGGCGCGAACTGATGGCATTGGCTGCGCGCATTACCACCCCTTTGCTGCTGCTTCAGGCGCAGGAGGATATCGTGGTGGATAATCACAGTCAGGATGCGTTTTGTCAGGCGTTGGCTGAAGCCGGACACCCCTGCGTTGGCGGTACCCCGGTGGTGATTGCGGGTGCCCGCCATGAACTGTTATTCGAAGAAGATGGGATTCGGGCGCAGGTGTTTACCCATATTCTCAACCATTTTGCACAATATCCGTAAATGTTGCGGCCGACGCCGCGCCATTCCCCTTAGAGGTGAGACTTCACTGTTATGTATCACGTCGTTGCTTCCGATTTAGATGGCACGTTGCTGTCGCCAGACCAAACGCTGTCTCCATTCGCCAAAGAGACCCTGAAACTGCTGACCGCACAGGGCATCCACTTTGTGTTTGCCACCGGGCGGCATCATCTGGATGTAGCGCAGATTCGTGACGGGCTGGGCATCAGCGCCTTTATGATCACCTCTAACGGCGCGCGCGTGCACAACACCCAGGGGGAGCTGATCTTCAGCCACAATCTGGATCCGGATATTGCACACGACCTCTACGGCATGGTGTACCGCAACCCGGAGATGCTGACGCACGTCTACCGTGACGATGAATGGTTTATGAGCCGCTCTCGTCCGGAAGAGGAACGCTTTTTTCAGGAGTCAGTATTCAAATACAAACTGTTTGAACCGGACCTGCTCGGCACTGATGGCGTGAGTAAAGTGTTCTTCACCTGTGACAGCCACGAGAAGCTGCTGCCGTTGGAAGAGGCGATCAATGCACGCTGGGGCGATCGGGTTAACGTGAGCTTTTCCACGCTGAGCTGTCTGGAAGTGATGGCGGGCGGCGTATCCAAAGGTCATGCGTTGGAGCAAGTCGCCAAACTGATGGGGCATACCTTGACGTCGTGCATTGCGTTTGGCGATGGCATGAACGATTTTGAAATGCTGTCGATGGCCGGTAAAGGATGCATTATGCGCAACGCGCATCAGCGCTTGAAAGATTTACTGCCGCAACTGGAAGTCATTGGCAGCAATGCGGACGATGCGGTAGCCCACGCGTTGCGTCGTCTGTTTCTCTCTGCGGTGTGAGGGTGTTGCTGGCGGCAAAGGCCGCCAGCAGACAGAAGGCGCTTGCGATTAGGAGCGTTTCTCCATTTCCGCCTTGTGTTTCTTCTCATTGATCATGGTGATAAACAGCAGTACTACCGCCATGACGCTGCCGCCGATCATCACCATAAAGCCGCCGTCCCAACCGAAGAAGTCAACGGTGTAGCCGACGATGGCGCTGGCTGCAACGGAGCCGCCGAGGTAACCGAACAGCCCGGTAAAGCCTGCCGCTGTACCCGCCGCTTTTTTCGGTGCCAGTTCCAGCGCGTGCAGGCCGATCAGCATGACAGGGCCGTAGATCAGGAAACCGATAACAATCATGCAGGCCATATCGATGCCCGGATTGCCCGCCGGGTTCAGCCAGTAAACCACGGTGGCGATGGTGACCAGCGTCATAAAGAACACCCCGGTAGCACCACGATTGCCCTTGAACACCTTGTCAGACATCCAACCGCACAGCAGCGTGCCAGGGATCCCCGCATATTCGTACAGGAAGTAAGCCCAGGAGGATTTATCCAGCGCGAAGTGTTTCACTTCTTTCAGGTAGGTCGGTGACCAGTCGAGAATACCGTAGCGCAGCAGGTAGACGAACACGTTGGCAATCGCGATATACCACAGCAGCTTGTTCGGGAACACATACTGCATGAAGATCTCTTTTGCCGTCAGTTCCTTCTCTGAGGTTTCGGTGTAGTCCACCGGGTAGTCATTTTTGTACTCTTCAATCGGCGGCAGACCGCAGGATTGCGGGGTGTCGCGCATCATCACGAAAGCGAACACCGCAATCAGGATCGCGCCAAATGCTGGCATGTAGAGCGCTGCTCTCCAGTCATGGAACCAGGCCATCCCCAGCAGGAAAAGCAGCGGTGGGATTCCTCCACCCACGTTGTGGGCGCAGTTCCAGACAGAAACAATACCGCCGCGCTCTTTCTGCGACCACCAGTGCACCATGGTGCGCCCGCACGGCGGCCAGCCCATGCCCTGGAACCAGCCACACAGGAACAGCAGTACAAACATGATAGCGATGCTTGATGTTGCCCAAGGCACAAAGCCCATAAACAGCATCACTGCCGCCGCCAGAATCAACCCTGCGGGCAAGAATACGCGCGGGTTGGAACGGTCGGAGATGGAGCCCATGATAAATTTGGAAAAACCATAGGCGATAGAAATCCCTGATAACGCAAAGCCAAGGTCACCGCGAGAGAACCCCTGTTCAATCAGGTACGGCATGGCTAATGCGAAATTTTTTCTTACCAGATAGTAAGCGGCATAACCGAAAAAGATCCCAAAAAAAATCTGCCAGCGCAGACGACGGTATAGAGGATCGACCCGATCGTCGCTCACTCTGGGCTGGTGCTGGGCGGGTTTAAAAATACTCAGCATAACGTTCTCCAATACGCTTAAAAGCGATAATTATTTTGTGCTAAATCGCGCGTATGGTAGCGAAATGGCGCAGAGTTTCAATGTGAGCCACCGCTAAAATGTTACATTTTTATGACGGTCGTTCAATTATTGTGCTTTGCTTAACAAAATGCCCCTCGATAGACCTCATTTTGGTGTGACTTTTATCGCGAAACGGTTACATATCCGGTTCGTTATTTTCGTTATTTGCTCGAATTTGCTCTTTATCAATCATTTCTTTTCTGTGTCTGAATACCCTTAATGAAGATCCGGAAAGGTGACACTATCATGGAAAACAGCACAGCCTACCGCGAAACCGACGTTATCGTGATTGGCGGCGGCGCGACTGGCGCGGGAACCTTGCGTGACCTGGCACTCAGGGGACTGAGTTGCCTGCTGCTGGAGCGCTTCGACATCGCGACAGGCGCGACCGGGCGTAACCACGGGTTGCTGCACAGCGGTTCGCGCTATGCGGTAACTGACAGTGAATCCGCGCGCGAATGTATTGAAGAAAACCAGATTTTACGCCGCATCGCCCGGCACTGCGTGGAGCCGACCGATGGCCTGTTCCTGACCCTGCCTGAAGACGATCTGGCTTATCAGTCCCAGTTTATCGCGGCCTGTCAGCAGGCGGGTATCAATGCGCAGGCGATTGATCCGCAGGAAGCGCTGCGCCTCGAGCCTGCCGCTAACCCGCAGCTGATTGGCGCGGTGCGCGTGCCGGATGGCACCGTTGATCCGTTCCGGCTCACCACTGCCAATATGGTAGATGCCTGCGAACACGGGGCGGAAGTATTGACCTATCACGAAGTGCTGGGACTGATACGTCAGGGCGATCGTGTCACCGCCGTGCGCGTTTTCGACCATAAACAACAACGTACTCTCGATCTCTATGCGCAGGTGGTGATTAACGCCTCCGGTATCTGGGGACAGCGCATTGCCGAATATGCGGATTTGCGGGTCACGTATTCAATGAGTGTATTGCTACATAGTCTGGCATGCAAAAAGGTGTTTAAAACCAGCCTGAATGCATGAAGAGAACATAGAGCATGAATACTATTTTTATTGCGGAGCAACACATTGAATACGTGACCGATTTGCGCGTGCGTATGTTCCCTGCCAAAGGCGCGTTGCTGATTCTCGGCCACCGTATCAACAATATGGTGATCAACCGCTGCCGTAAGCCTGCCGATGCCGACATTTTGGTGCCGGGTGACACCATTTCGCTGATCGGTACCACCTCAACCCGCGTGGACTATGACCAGATAGACAACATGTCCGTCACGCCGCAAGAAGTAGAGATCCTGATGCGTGAAGGGGCGAAGCTGGCTCCGATGATGGCGCAGACGCGTATTTTGCGTGCCTATGCGGGCGTGCGTCCGCTGGTGGCCAGCGACAATGATCCGAGCGGGCGCAGCGTAAGTCGCGGCATCGTGCTGCTTGACCACGCCAGTCGCGACGGGCTGGAAGGGTTTGTCACCATTACCGGCGGCAAGTTAATGACGTACCGCCTGATGGCGGAGTGGGTCACCGACAAGGTGTGTGAAAAGCTGGGGCACAGTGCGCGCTGCACCACGGCAGAACGGCCACTGCCCGGTTCAGCCAGCGCGTCGACGGCGCAACCTGCTGCCGCAACGTCTGGCACGCGCGCATTTTCTGCGCCGCTGCGCGGGTCCGCGATTTACCGCCACGGCGATCGCGCCGCGCGCGTGCTGTCTGGCGAGTATGCCGATAGCAGTCTGGTGTGCGAATGTGAAGCGGTGACGGCGGGTGAAGTCCGCTATGCCGTGGAAGCACTCAAGGTCAATAACCTGATTGACCTGCGGCGGCGTACCCGTGTCGGGATGGGAACCTGCCAAGGTGAGCTCTGCGCGTGCCGTGCCGCCGGATTACTGTGCAAGCTGGGGCAATCGACACCGCCGCAAGCGTTGGCGCAGTTAAGTCAGTTTTTAAACGAGCGCTGGAAAGGCGTTCGCACCATCGCATGGGGTAACGCGTTGCGTGAAAGCGAATTCACCAGTTGGGTGTATCAGGGCTTGTGTGGGCTGAGTATTGAGGATCAGCAGGAGGAACAACATGCGGTATGACGTCGTCATTATCGGTGGAGGGTTAGCCGGGCTCACCTGCGGTATTCGTTTGGCGGAGCAAGGAAAACACTGCGCCATTGTCAGCTCAGGACAAAGTGCCCTGCATTTCTCTTCGGGATCGCTGGATCTGCTGTCCTTTCTGCCGGATGGTGAGCCGGTTCACCATCCCCTTGAGGCACTGTCAGCGCTGGCAAGTCAGGCTCCCGAGCATCCCTATTCGCTGATGGGTGAGGCCGCCGTACGCCGTTGGGTGCCAGAAGCCGAAGCCTTATTGGCGCGCTGTGGTGCGACCATGACGGGCAGCCATCAACAAAACCATCTGCGTTTGACGCCGCTCGGAAAATATCGCCCGTGCTGGCTGAGTCCACCGGAAATTGTCACGCGGGAACAGGGCAAACCCCTGGCATGGTGCGCTCCGCTGATTGTGGGCATTGAAGGCTTTTTGGATTTCCAGGCCTCTATCGTGGCGGATGCGCTGCAAGCGCAGGGCATTGCGGCAAAGAGTGCCGATTTACGTCTGTCCGCGTTGGATCGTCTGCGCGGTAACCCCAGCGAGTTCCGTGCGGTAAATATCGTTCGCGTGCTGGATCTGCCGGAAAACGCCAGCGCATTGCTGGCGGAATTGACGCGGCTGAGCGCTCATCACGATGCCGCCATTTTACCGGCTTGCCTGGGGCTGGATACGCCGGATGGCGTGGCGATGCTGCAAAGTGCCTTGGGCAAACCCGTCAGTCTGTTGCCGACACTTCCGCCGTCGTTACCAGGGGTTCGCTTGCATCAGGCGATGGTGCGCCGTTTCCGTCAATTGGGCGGCGTGGTGATGCCGGGCGATAAAGTCGAGCGTGCCGTTCTGGGGGCAACAGAAAAGGCGCTTTATACCCGTAATCACGTCGAGATCCCGTTGCGGGCTCAGCAGGTGGTGCTTGCCAGCGGTAGCTTCTTTAACAACGGGCTGGTGGCAGAGTTTGATCGCGTTGTGGAGCCGGTGTTTGGTTTTGATGTGCACTATGCCGCGCTGCGTAGCGACTGGAGCCGGGAACAGGTGCTGGCACCTCAGCCGTATCGCCTGTTCGGTGTGAAAACCGACGAGAAGCTGCGCCCGCGTATCAAGGGCGTCACGGTGCCCGGCGTCTATGCGATTGGCGCAGTATTGGCAGGGTTTGATCCTCTGGCGCAGGGCTGTGGCGCGGGGGTATCTTTATTGAGCGCGTTGTCGGTTGCCGATACGTTGCTGCAAGGGGAGGTCGCATGAGCCTGCTCAATGACACCAGTTTTGATAATTGTATCAAGTGTACGGTGTGTACCACTTACTGCCCGGTTTCCCGGGTGAATCCTCTTTATCCGGGGCCGAAACAGGCCGGACCGGACGGTGAACGCCTGCGTCTGAAAGATCCGGCGCTGTATGACGAGGCGCTGAAATATTGCACCAACTGCAAACGCTGCGAAGTGGCCTGCCCGTCGGATGTAAAAATTGGCGATATCATTCAGCGCGCCAAAGCACGCTATAACTCGCATCGTCCTTCACTGCGTGACACCATCCTCAGTCATACCGACCTGATGGGAACGGTATCCACGCCGTTTGCGCCATTAGTGAACGCGGCGACCGGGTTGAAACCGGTGCGCCAGTTGCTGGATAAAGCACTGAAAATTGACCATCGACGTCAGTTGCCTAAATACTCGTTCGGCATTTTCCGCCGCTGGTATCGTCAACAAGCCGAAGCGCAAAAACAGTTTAGCGAGCAAATCGCGTACTTCCACGGCTGCTACGTTAATTACAACCATCCGCAGTTGGGCAAAGACTTGATCCGCATATTCAATGCGATGGGGATTGGCGTGCAACTGCCGGAAAAAGAGAAGTGCTGCGGTGTACCGCTGATTGCTAACGGTTTTCATACCAAGGCCAGAAAGCAGGCGCAACAAAACGTGGGCTATCTGGAAGGCGCGGTTCAGGGTAAAAATCTTACCGTGGTGGCGACGTCATCAAGCTGTACGGCAACGCTGCGTGACGAATACCCGCATTTGCTGGGGGTCGATAACCATGCGGTACGCGATAGCATTACGCTGGTGACGCGTGAGCTGTATCACCTGTTAGAGCAAGGCAAAACGCTGCCGCTAAATCCGCTGCCGCTACGCGTGGCTTATCACACGCCGTGCCATATGGAGAAAATGGGGTGGACTTCCTACACACTGGATTTATTGCGCCGCATTCCCGGGCTGGAACTTGTTGTGCTGGAATCCCAGTGCTGCGGTATAGCCGGAACTTACGGTTTTAAAAAGGAAAATTACACTACCTCGCAGGGCATTGGCGCGCCGCTGTTTCGCCAAATAGAGGAGAGTGGAGTGGATAGGGTGATCACGGACTGTGAAACCTGCAAATGGCAGGTAGAGATGTCGACCAGTAAACCTTGTGAGCACCCGATCACGTTATTAGCACGCGCACTGGCGACGGAAAAATAATCCTTTACAGACGCGAATGATAATGATTATTATTGTCATGCATTCCAGAGAGACGCACGCATGTCTTTTCATGCGCTGACGACCTCGCTGTGAAGGCACGACATTGCTCACATTGCTTCCAGTGTTTATTTAGCCAGCTCGGGCGCTGGCTTTTTTTTGCCCATTCTCCCCACCTCTTTTAAATTTTTTGAACTGAGCGATGAGTTTTTTACGCTTTCTTATTCGCCACCTCCCGGTAGACTTAACATAACGACAACATTTGTGGAGGCGATATGATTTATTTACGACAGGCTGAGGCGCGTGGTCATGCTAACCACGGTTGGCTGGATAGCTGGCACAGTTTCTCCTTTGCAGACTATTACGATCCCAACTTTATGGGGTTCTCTGCGTTACGCGTGATCAACGAAGACCGCATTGACGGTGGGCAAGGGTTTGGCACCCACCTGCATAAAGACATGGAACCGTCATTCCGCACCTACTTTAAGAATAAATTCGACGGTATCGCTCGCCGAGAACATCAACGATGGTCTTGTGAATAGAATTGAGGTTGGATACTTGTGGTGGTCTGTCACCAATACTGAACTC
>NZ_JBPETA010000016.1:0-29779 GCF_051710365.1 Symbiopectobacterium sp.
TGAGTTCAGTATTGGTGACAGACCACCACAAGTATCCAACCTCAATTCTATTCACAAGACCATCGTTGATGTTCTCGGCGAGCGATACCGTCGAATTTATTCTTAAAGTAGGTGCGGAATGACGGGTCTATGTGAATGTAGCTGTTGCCCCGAGTGCAGGCGCGCGCACCATTTCCGTGACGGTGAACGACGATGCCAGCAGCAGCGCCACCTCGACCTTGACGATCGTCACCGGGAATCCCCCAGTGGTGGCCACCCCCATCTCGGCACAAAGCGTGGCGCAAAACGGCAGCCTAAACTTCACCGTACCGGCAGGCACCTTCACCGACCCGGATGGCGATACCCTGACCCTGACCGCCACACTGGCGGACGGTTCACCGCTGCCAGGCTGGCTCAGCTTTAATGCGGCCACCAATACCTTCTCCGGTACACCGGGCAATGCAGATGTCGGCAACCTGAGCATAAAGGTGACCGCCAATGACGGCGCAGCCTCGGTCAGTACCAGCTTTAGCCTGACCGTGACCAATGTGAATGACGCACCCGTCGTGTCCGGCACCCTCCCGCCGCAGAGCGTGGCTCAGGATGGTAGCTTCAATTTCACCGTTCCGGCAGGCACCTTTACCGATCCGGATGGCGATGCCCTGACGCTCAGCGCCACCTTATCCGATGGTTCCGCGTTGCCCAGTTGGCTGCATTTCGATGCATCTACCGGCACCTTCTCCGGTACGCCGAGTAATGGCGATGTCGGCAACCTGAGTATCAAAGTCACCGCCACCGATGGCAGCAATGCCTCGATCAGCACCAGCTTTGGCCTGACAATCACCAACATTAACGATGCTCCGGTAGTCGCAACACCCATTCCAGCACAGAATGTTGCTCAGGATGGCAGCCTGAACTTTACCGTGCCAGCGGGCACCTTTAACGACCCTGACGGGGATAACCTGGCCCTGAGCGCCACGTTAGCAGATGGCTCGCCGCTACCTGCCTGGCTCAGCTTTAACCCGGCCACTGGCACCTTCTCCGGTACGCCGGGCAGTGGCAACGTGGGCAGCCTGAGCATCAAGGTGACCGACAATGATGGCGATGCCTCGATCAGCAGCACCTTTAGTCTGACCGTGACCCGCGCGGATGTTCCCAGCGGCGATCCGCAGTTCCGCGTGACCAACGGTACCAGTGCCCCCCCCTTCTGGAGAAAGCCAAACGCCGCAATCCCTGACCGCGGGGGCTGCACCACAGGCCTTGGGCTCACTGTTCTCAGCAAACTCACTCGGCAGTTTTAATACCGGAAATACAGCCGCAGCAGGTTCATTGATGTCCAGCATCTTTGCCTCAACGCGTCACGAACGCGCAGCGGACAACGTGCCTACCAGTGAGATAGCGTCGACCTTCGCCGGTGGGCGGGCGCTCAGTAGCGGTACACAGTTTGATAGCTCATTGGGATCGTTCCCAAGCTTCAGCAAGGATCCTGCTTTGGGCGGCTCGTCCTCACTCGCTAGCGTTTTCTCCGGCATTTACTTGCCGTCGCTAACGCCAATGGAGGTGTTTGACCACGGCAGTTGGAAAGGTATCGGTATACATCCAGACACGGCGAGTACCGGTGACTCGGCTCCTGCAATCGAACAAACCGCAGCGACATTTACCCCGTCGTTGCATCAGCAATTACAACAGATTGGAAAGGCGCTAACGTTATGACGAACATGTTTGTGGCAAGCTGGTTGTCGGCACTAACAACCTTGGGCAGGGGTGAAATAGGAGCAAAAGGACGAAAACTTTTTAGTCTCAGTACATTGGTAATCGCACTCAGTGGTTGCGCCGTCACCAGCGACCCCATTACCAAGGCGGAAAGCACGCAGCGCAGCCAGCAGGATCGGGTGGCGATGTTTAGCCAGCAAGAACCGGTCACCGCGCCGGTTGGCCTGTATGACGCCATGGCTCGCGCCCTGAAATACAACCTCGAATCACGTTTAAAGGTGATGGTAAACGCTCTGGCCCAACAACAACTGGAACTGGCGCGTTATGACATGCTGCCAAAGCTGGCGGCCTCAGCAGGCTACGTGGGGCGGAATAACGTCAGCGCATCCAGCAGCCGTAGCATTAACACCGGTTCCACGACGGTACCTTATTCAACCTCACAAGATCGCGATCGCGACGTTGCCGATCTCACCATGGTATGGAACGTACTCGATTTCGGCGTCAGCTACGTCAGCACCAAACAGAAATCCGATCAGCGCTGGATTGCTGAAGAACGCAAGCGCAAGGTGGTACATACCATTCTGCAAGATGTGCGTTCTGCCTATTGGCGTGCGGTCGCGGCTGAGCGTTTACTGGGACAAATTGATGGGCTGATCGCACGGGTAAATCAGGCGCGTGACGCCAGTGAGCGCATGACGCAACAACAGGTCGGTGATCCTGTTGAAGCATTGAGCTATCGTCGGGCGCTGATCGATGCCACTCGCCAATTGGAAGAACAGCGCCGGGCACTGTCATTGGCCAAAACTGAACTTGCCACCTTGATGAATCTGCCACTGGATACCCCGTTCAAATTGGCACTGCCGAGCAGCAGCGAGCAAATTGTTCCGCAGTTGAACGTAGATCCCAAAACCCTCGAAGAAGCCGCGCTGGTCAGCCGACCAGAACTGCGGGAACAAGATTATCAGGTCCGTATTCACGCGGCTGAAACCCGTAAGGCGCTGTTGCGTATGTTGCCGGGTATTGAGCTGAGTGCAGGGGGGCATTACGACAGCAACTCTTTCCTGGTTAACAACAGTTGGGCCGATGTCGGCGTCAAAACCACATGGAACCTGTTCAACCTGATGTCCGGCCCTGCGGCACGCAAAACCGCTCAGGCCAACGAGCAGGTGGCAGAGATCCAGCGTCAAGCCATGTCGCTGGCCATCATGGCGCAGTTATATGTGGCACGTGCCAACTATAATGAATCGTTGCGCCAGTATAAAACCAGCGCAGAACTGCGTGATTTGGATAGTCAAATTGCCCAGCAGTTGAGAAACCGCTATCAGGCTAACAGCATCGGGGAGTTGCAACTGATTCAAGGGGAGTTGAATGCGTTAAACGCCGATTTACGTCAGGATCTCGCCTATGCGGAACTGCGTAACACCTACGAGCAGATTATCTCCAGCGTTGGGTTGGACCTGCTGCCCAAAACGCTGCCCTCCGATAAACTGGTGGACATCAGCAATGCGCTGCGCCAATCGGAAAGTGAATGGCAACAGGGTAAAATCAGTACGCTGCAAGCATTCTAAGGTAGCCGCCCTGGTGTCCAATGGGCATCAGGGCAACGCGGAGGGAAAAGGAAGGGAAAGCCCGTTACGCGCAAAGTAAAGATAAAAAAAGACGTCAATCGACGTCTTTTCTTATTATTGGTACCGAGGACGGGACTTGAACCCGTAAGCCCAATCGGGCACTACCACCTCAAGGTAGCGTGTCTACCAATTCCACCACCTCGGCATCCGAAATCTTTCAATTACTTGGGAATGTCACTCGCAGGCGCAGCCGGTGCTGCTGGCGTAGCAGGCTGTTCAACCTGAGCTGGCTGGCCCAGATTATCCCACTCACTGCCACCCTTGCTCTGATGTGAACTCATGTTCCCTAAGACCAGGCTGAGGACGAAAAACAACGTCGCCAATGCAGCGGTCATACGTGTCATAAAGTTACCGGAACCGCTCGAACCGAACAGCGTCGCAGACGCCCCAGCTCCGAACGAGGCACCCATATCAGCACCTTTACCTTGTTGCAGCATGATCAGACCTACCAAGCCTAATGCAACCAACAGGAAAATGACTAAAAGAGCTTCGTACATGATAGTACCCGTAACTGTTTCCCCATCATCAGATGAGGAGGCTAAATTCTCGCGGCAAACCGCACACATCTCGCTCAGCGGACAGCATTTGTCCCCGGTAGAGCGGGTCTAAATGCTAACTAAACCCACTGGGCGACGCAAGTGTATTTTAGAAAGATCAATGCGATTGCGGAAAAAAACGGCTAAACCCCTCAATGGGTACAGAAGCTGTCTCCGTTATAGTCCACAAAGACAGCCCGATACCCGAGAAATTAATGCGCAGCCTTCACAATATCCGCAATCTGATTGGCAAGGCTGACAACCAGAGCTTCATCTTCCCCTTCGACCATAACGCGAATCAAAGGCTCTGTACCAGACTTCCGCAACAGTACGCGACCGCGTCCCCCCAGCGTTTTCTCCACCTCTGACACCACGTTTTTCACGACGTCGCTTTCCAGCGGATCGCTGCTGCCGGTGAAGCGCACGTTGACCAACACCTGCGGGAACAATTTCATGCCGCTACAGAGATCGTGCAGCGACATATGGTTGCGCACCATCGCCGTCAGCACCTGAAGGCCAGCAATGATGCCGTCACCCGTGGTGGTTTTATCCAGCAGAATGACATGCCCGGAGTTCTCTGCGCCGATGCGCCAGCCCTTCTCCTGCATTTTTTCCAGCACATAGCGGTCGCCCACTTTGGCGCGAGCAAACGGAATACCCAGTTGCTTCAATGCCAGTTCCAGGCCCATGTTGCTCATCAGCGTACCCACCGCACCGCCGCGCAGCTGCCCTTGGCGCAACCCTTCACGCGCAATGATATAGAGGATCTGATCGCCATCGACCTTATTGCCTTCGTGATCCACCATGATCAACCGATCGCCGTCGCCATCAAACGCCAGACCAACGTCCGCCTTCTCCGCCAACACGCGGGATTGAAGCTGACGCACATCTGTTGCACCGCAGGATTCGTTGATATTCATGCCGTCTGGCTCACAGCCAATGGCAATCACTTTTGCGCCAAGTTCACGCAACACGCTCGGAGCGATGTGGTAAGTCGCACCATTGGCACAATCCACCACGATTTTTAACCCACTCAGGCTCAGTTCATTCGGGAACGTGCTCTTACAAAATTCAATGTAGCGCCCGGCAGCATCCACAATGCGATTCGCTTTGCCCAACTCAGCGGATTCTACGCAGGTCAGCGGTTTATCCAGCTCCGCTTCGATGGCCTCTTCGACGTCATCCGGCAGTTTGGTGCCATCGATAGAGAAAAATTTGATGCCATTGTCGTAGTAGGGGTTGTGTGATGCAGAGATAACAATGCCCGCTTCAGCACGGAAAGTGCGCGTCAGATACGCCACGGCAGGTGTCGGCATCGGGCCGGTAAATGAGGCCGATAACCCGGCGGCGGCAAGCCCGGCTTCCAGCGCGGATTCCAGCATATAGCCAGAAATACGCGTGTCTTTGCCGATAATGATTTTGCGCGATCCGTGGCTCGCCAGCACCTTACCGGCTGCCCAACCGAGTTTTAACACGAAATCCGGGGTGATAGGCGTCTCGCCCACTTTGCCACGCACACCATCCGTACCAAAATATTTGCGGTTACTCATTCGTTATTATTCCTTCTCTGCCAACGTGGCTTCGACAACTCGCATCGCGTCAACCGTCGCTTTGACATCGTGAACGCGAATAATATGCGCGCCCTGCATGGCAGCAATGACTGCACAGGCGACGCTACCATGTACGCGCTGGAGCGGAGGAACATTGAGCAGTTGTCCCACCATAGATTTTCTCGACATCCCGACCAGCAGCGGTAAACCAAAATGATGCAACTCCTGCAAATGTGCCAGGAGGCGGTAATTATGCGACAAATTCTTACCGAACCCGAACCCGGGATCCAGCAGCAGGCGATCTTTTTCAATGCCAACCTCGGCGCACCGTGAGATCTGCTGTTGGAAGTAGGCGCTTACCTCGGCCACCACATCGTCATAGTGCGGGTTATGCTGCATGGTTTTCGGCTGGCCTTGCATATGCATCAGGCAAATTGGTAGCCCGGTTGCCGCCGCGGCTTCCAGTGCGCCCGGTTCCTGCAATGAACGAATATCGTTAATCAGATGCGCACCAGCCTGCGCTGCTGCGCTAATCACCTCGGGCTTGGACGTGTCAACCGAGAGCCAGGCATCAAAGCGCGCCGCCAAGGCTTCAACCACTGGGATAACGCGATCCAGTTCTTCCTGCACGCTGACATCCGCTGCACCGGGACGGGTAGATTCGCCACCGATATCAATCAGCGTGGCCCCCGCGTTGACCATCTCTTGCGCATGGCAGATAGCTTCATCGAGAGCGGTGTATTTTCCGCCGTCGGAAAATGAATCCGGCGTAACGTTGAGAATCCCCATCACTTGAGGATGAGTGAGATCCAAAATGGCATCACGGGCAATTAGTTTCATCACCTTCTTCCTTTAACAACCGGTTTATCAATAAAGAAAAACCCGGCAAGCCGGGTTTTAAAAGAGGGGGTCAACAGCGCTATGACCGGACAACACTATCACATAACGCTGCTATAACCGTGCACGCTGTGGGCTGCACTTATCGCTTATCAGCTTGGCTGTGCTGCGGTCGGCGTACCGCCACCGTTGCCCGGTTCATTGTTGCTGGCCGGTGCACTTTCCCATCCCGCTGGCGGGCGCACGTCACGGCGTGACATCAAATCATCAATTTGCGGCGCATCGATAGTTTCGTACTTCATCAGCGCATCCTTCATCGAATGCAGCACATCCATATTCGCCATCAACAGTTCACGTGCCCGCACGTAGTTACGCTCAATCAGCGATTTGACTTCCTGATCGATAATGCGCGCCGTTTCGTCAGACATGTGTTTGGCCTTGGCAACAGAACGGCCCAGAAACACTTCACCATCTTCTTCTGCGTACAGCAACGGCCCCAGTTTTTCTGAGAAGCCCCACTGCGTTACCATGTTACGCGCAATAGACGTTGCCACTTTGATGTCGTTCGAGGCACCGGTAGAGACCTTTTCTGCACCATAGATAATCTCTTCCGCCAGACGACCGCCGTACAGCGTAGAAATTTGGCTCTCCAGCTTCTGACGACTGGCGCTGATCGCGTCGTCTTCCGGCAAGAAGAAAGTCACACCCAGCGCACGACCGCGCGGAATAATGGTGACTTTGTGCACCGGATCGTGCTCCGGCACCAGACGACCAATAATCGCATGGCCCGCCTCGTGATAAGCGGTAGACTCTTTCTGCGCTTCCGTCATGACCATAGAACGGCGTTCTGCACCCATCATGATCTTGTCTTTGGCTTTCTCGAACTCCACCATGGAGACCACTCGTTTGTTACCACGTGCAGCGAACAGTGCCGCTTCGTTCACCAGGTTTGCCAGATCGGCACCGGAGAAGCCTGGCGTACCGCGCGCAATCACCGAGGCATCCATATCCGTCGCCAAGGGAACGCGACGCATGTGCACTTTCAGGATCTGCTCACGGCCACGAACATCCGGCAGGCCAACCACCACCTGACGGTCAAAACGGCCCGGACGCAGCAATGCAGGGTCAAGCACGTCAGGACGGTTGGTTGCGGCAATCACGATAATGCCTTCGTTGCCTTCAAAACCATCCATCTCAACCAGCATCTGGTTCAGGGTTTGTTCACGTTCATCATGACCACCGCCCAGACCCGCACCACGTTGGCGACCGACGGCATCGATTTCATCAATGAAGGTGATACAAGGCGCTGCTTTTTTCGCCTGCTCGAACATGTCACGCACACGAGATGCACCGACACCCACGAACATTTCAACAAAGTCAGAACCGGAAATGGTGAAGAATGGCACCTTCGCTTCGCCGGCAATCGCCTTGGCAAGCAGGGTTTTACCTGTTCCCGGCGGCCCTACCATCAGGATGCCTTTCGGGATTTTACCGCCCAGTTTCTGAAAGCGGCTAGGCTCACGCAGGTACTCCACCAGTTCGCTCACTTCCTCTTTGGCTTCATCACAGCCAGCGACGTCAGCAAACGTGGTTTTAATTTGATCCTCGGTCAGCATGCGCGCTTTGCTTTTGCCAAAGGACATGGCGCCTTTACCGCCACCGCCTTGCATCTGACGCATGAAGAAAATCCAGACGCCAATCAGCAACAGCATCGGGAACCAAGAGATAAAGATCGATGCCAGCAGGCTCGGCTCTTCCGGTGGTTCACCAACCACTTTCACATTCTTGGTCAGCAGGTTATCCAGTAGCTTGGGATCGTTAACAGGAATGAAGGTGGTGTAGCGGTTGCCATCTTTTCTTGTAACGTTAATCTCACGCCCGTTAATACGTGTTTCACGGACCTGCTCCTGATTCACCTCTGTCAAGAAGGTAGAATAATCCACCCGGCGGCCATTTGACTCGCTGGGCCCAAAGCTCTGGAATACGGACATCAGCACCACTGCGATGACGAGCCAGAGAATCAGGTTTTTAGCCATGTCACTCAATGGATTAACCTCATATTACAACTGTGTTAAAAAACAGCGTTAGGGTACTACAGTTTACGCCCTGTCGCTACAATGTACACTTCACGAGAACGAGCACGCGAAGCATCAGGCTTACGAATCTTCACTGTTGTGAACAGAGAGCGAATTTGTCGCAGGTATTCATCAAAGCCATCTCCCTGAAAGACCTTCACCAGAAAACTTCCGCCCGGTGCCAGAACATCCCGACACATTTCCAACGCCAACTCAACCAGATACATGGCTCTTGGAATATCCACGGCGGGGGTCCCGCTCATGTTGGGTGCCATGTCTGACATCACAACCTGAACTTTATTATCCCCTACCCGCTCCATCAAGGCGCCAAGCACTAATTCATCACGAAAATCGCCTTGAAGGAAATCGACACCAACGATGGGATCCATTGTTAAAATATCGCACGCGATGATCCTGCCCGCATTGCCGATCTGCGTCACCACGTATTGAGACCATCCACCAGGCGCAGCGCCCAGATCCACCACAGTCATGCCCGGTTTAAACAGTTTGTCAGTGCGCTGTATTTCATCCAGTTTAAACCAAGCGCGGGAGCGTAGCCCTTTTTTCTGCGCCTGCTGTACATATTTATCGCTAAAGTGTTCCTGCAACCAGCAACTGGAGCTTGCAGAACGCTTTTTATTTGCCATCGGCTTTCCAACTTTTTGTTATGTACAACCAACTTGTCATGTACAACCCACTCGCTATAAAACATCAACGTGCCATTTACAACCGGTATCGCTCAACGACGCCGCTAAAGATCGGCCCATCAACGTCACCAAATTGGTTATAATGGTGAGATGGCGGTAGAATGACCCGTTTTCAATCCCAACCTAAGTAAAAAAGACACATGAATCTAAGCAACAAACAAAAACAGCACCTGAAAGGCTTGGCCCACCCGCTAAAACCAGTGGTTATGCTGGGTAACAATGGCCTTACCGAAGGTGTTCTGGCCGAAATTGAACAATCGCTAGAACATCATGAGCTGATCAAAGTTAAAATTGCAACTGAAGATCGGGATACTAAGGCATTGATTGTTGAAGCCATTATCCGCGAAACCGGTGCCTGTAACGTTCAGGTTATCGGCCATACGCTGGTTCTGTATCGCCCGTCGAAAGAACGTAAAATTGTGTTACCCAAGTAACCAATTATATCACCGTGTTTCACATTTAACGAAAAGGTGCCATGCCCGTTCGTTAGAGAAAAGGCCGCATGCGGCCTTTTGCTTTTCTTTACACAATTTGCCGATTTAATCGGCGAAATTACAGATATTGGACCTTCAGGATCTCATACTCGACCAGACCACCGGGCGTTCTGATGGTCACGACATCATCCTGCTCTTTGCCAATCAGCCCACGGGCAATCGGCGAATTCACAGAAATCAGGTTTTGTTTGAAATCCGCTTCATCATCACCCACGATGCGATAGGTCTGTTCTTCTTCTGTGTCCAGGTTCATCACGGACACCGTTGCACCAAAAATGACGCGCCCACTGGCTGGCATCTTTGTCACATCAATCACTTGCGCATTGGACAACTTGGCTTCGATTTCCTGAATGCGGCCTTCGCAAAAACCCTGCTGTTCACGTGCCGCATGGTACTCAGCGTTCTCTTTCAAATCACCGTGTTCACGAGCCTCAGCAATCGCCGCAATGATTTCCGGACGGCGAGTGCCTTTCAAGAATTCTAGCTCTTCACGTAGTTTTTCTGCACCACGCAATGTCATCGGAAATTGTTTCATATCTTCAAACCTCTAAGAAACTTGTAAGACATTCATTATCGTCATCCTGACGCTTCAACGAACGATGCGACAGACGGTCGGTATGCCAGCGCTCCCTGGCGATAAACAAAAGTAACCTGACCCGGAACAAGGTTTCAGGTCAGGAGCGATTTTGCATTTTGATACGTATTTTAACCCAGAGTTCCATAAGGGTCATCGTTTACTTTAGACCGCATTGCGCCGTAGTATGACCTCACGTTACCCTGTTGTAAGCTGAGATTATGCGTTTTTTATCGACTTTTTCCGGACTTGCCTGCGCGGTTGTGCTACAGAGCTCTGTGTTACCGGCTCACGCAGCAAGCATTAACGATCACATTCAATACCTGCCGGATGGCGCTAATTTGGCGTTCTTGGCACAGAAAATAGGTGCCAGTAGTCCCGCAGTGGCTTACAACAGTGAACAAATGGCATTACCCGCCAGTACCCAGAAAGTGTTGACGGCGTTAGCCGCTTTGCTACAGCTAGGCCCAGATTACCGTTTCGTGACCACACTGGAAAGTCATGGTGCAGTAAGTGGCGGAAAATTGAACGGTAATTTGGTAGTGCGTTTCAGTGGCGATCCTACACTGAAGCGCCAGCAGATCCGTAATATGATCGCCGAATTGAAAAAACGCGGCGTACAGAGTATCGCCGGTGATGTGATCATCGATACCTCAGTGTTCGCCAGCCATGACAAAGCCCCGGGCTGGCCGTGGAACGATATGACACAGTGCTTTAGCGCACCGCCGGGCGCAGCCATTGTCGATCGCAACTGCTTTTCCGTCTCCCTCTACAGCGCGCCTAAAGCGGGCGACAACGCGTTTATTCGCGTTGCCTCCTACTACCCGGTCCAGATGTTCAGCGAAGTGCGCACGCTAGCCAAAGGCTCGTCTGACGCACAATATTGCGAACTGGACGTGGTGCCGGGCGAATTAAACCGTTTCACACTGACCGGCTGTCTGATGCAACGCTCCGAACCGTTACCGTTGGCTTTCGCTATTCAGGATGGTGCCAGCTATGCTGGTGCCATCGTTAAAGATGAGCTTTTACAAGCGGATATCCGTATCACAGGCAGCTTACGCCGTCAGACACTATCAAGCCCCGCGGGCACTGTACTGGCTCAGACGCAATCCGCACCGCTGCATGACCTTCTCACTATCATGCTGAAAAAATCAGACAACATGATTGCTGATACCGTTTTTCACACCATCGGACATGAACGATTCAGCGTGCCAGGCACCTGGCGCGCCGGAGCCGACGCGGTGCGTCAGGTACTGCGACAAAAAGCGGGCGTCAATCTGGATAACAGCATTGTCGTTGACGGCTCTGGCCTGTCGCGCCATAACCTGATTTCACCCGCCACCATGATGCAAGCGCTGCAATACATTGCCCAGCACGATAACGAATTGAAGTTCATCGAGATGCTGCCTTTGGCAGGTTACAACGGTACCTTACAGTACCGTGCCGGATTACATGAAGCCGGCGTTGACGGCAAGGTTTCTGCGAAAACCGGTGCACTGCAAGGGTGTATAACCTCGCGGGCTTTATCACCACGGCCAGCGGCCAGCGCATGGCTTTCGTGCAATTCCTATCGGGCTATGCGGTGCCACCTGAAGATCAGCGCGCCCGCCGTGTACCGCGGGCGCGCTTTGAAAATCGTCTGTACAAAGATCTTTATCAGAACAATTGAGGTAAAAAAAGCACGATCCCCAAAAGGGATCGTGCCTGATAGGATGTCAGCAACACCCTCCGTCACCGGAGGATAGCGGCCCGAGAATTACTTCTGGTAAATGATCTCGACGCCTTCGTCGTCATCTTCGTCCCAGTCGTCATCCCACTCTTCTTCGGCTTCATTTTCCACGGCGGCCAGCTGTTCACGGTGGTAATCGTCCCACATGAACTCGACTTTTTCAGGCCCTTTCTCTTCGATAGCCATGGCTTTCGGCTGTGTTTCCAGGAAGTTCATCACATCCCAGCACAGTGCGTTGACACCAGAACGGTTAGCAGCAGAGATCAGGTAGTATTTACCTTCCCAACCTAATGCTTCGGCAATCGCTTTAGCGCGCTGCTCTGCTTCCTCTTTCTCGATCAGATCGACCTTGTTGAACACCAACCAACGCGGTTTTTCCGCCAGAGAAGCACTGTATTGCTGCAACTCATTGACGATCACTTTGGCATTCTCTACCGGATCGGATTCGTCGATCGGCACAAGGTCGATCAGGTGCAGCAGCACGCGACAGCGTTCCAGATGTTTGAGAAAACGAATCCCCAGACCCGCGCCTTCGGAAGCGCCTTCGATCAGCCCAGGAATATCGGCCACGACGAAGCTTTTCTCGCTGTCCATACGCACTACGCCCAGGCTAGGCACCAGTGTGGTGAAGGGATAATCCGCCACCTTGGGCTTAGCGGCAGACACCGCGCGAATAAACGTCGATTTACCGGCATTCGGCAGCCCCAGCATCCCGACATCTGCCAGCAGCAACAATTCCAGCATCAGAGAACGCTCTTCGCCTGCTGTACCGCTGGTTTTCTGGCGCGGCGCACGGTTAACCGACGATTTGAAACGGGTATTACCCAGCCCGTGCCAGCCACCTTTCGCCACCATCAAACGCTGCTCGTGGCACGTCATATCGCCCAGCACCTCTCCGGTGCTTTCGTCCAACACGCGAGTACCAATCGGCACCTTGATGGTGATATCTTTACCACGCTTGCCGGTACAATCGCGGCTTTGCCCGTTCTGACCGCGCTCTGCGCGATACGATTTCTCAAAGCGAAAATCGATCAGCGTATTCAGGCTCTCATCCGCCAACAGATAAACGTCACCGCCGTCGCCGCCGTCGCCGCCGTCCGGACCACCATTGGGGATATATTTTTCACGACGGAAGCTAACACAGCCATTACCGCCGTCACCAGCCACCACCAGAATGGTAGCTTCATCTACAAACTTCATTCACTCTCTCCGCAACAACCTATAGAGATCACCTATCATCAGACGCCATGCATCAGGACATTGTCGGTTCTCTTTGGCGTGATGCTTTCATGGCATGACGCGTGAATGATCGCCGCGCATCATGCAAAAAACGGAACGTAATAGAACCTGCCTCGCAAGGGAGCGGCATTGTACCCGCTTCCCGCGTGGATTTCATCTGTATTAAAAATAAACAGTGCACACAACCATCGATAGCGTCAGGCTAGCGCGCGTTACTTTGGCACCGGTATGACATTATCGCGTTTTCTTCCCGGAAAAAAACGGTGCCCAATCGCGGAAAACATGGCCCCGGAGACCACCACAAACGCACCGATATAACCAACAAGATTCAACGCCAGTGTGGCAAAATAGAGCGGCCACAGGATTGCCAGCAGGTCAGAGAACAACAGCGTGAACAGCGGCGTCAATGTAATAATGGCACTCACCTGTGCCGCCTGCCAGCGCGCCATCGCCTCAGCCAATGCACCATAGCCAACCAGTGTATTCAGGCCGCAAAAAAGCAGACAAATCAACTGCCAGCGGGTCAGTTGGAAGATGGTCTCAGGGTGCGCCCACGGCGTAATGCACAATACGCACAGGACATACAGCAGCAGTAAAATCTGTTGTGAGGACAAGCGGCGCAGCAATACTTTTTGTGCCACGCCGTAACTCACCCACACCATAGCGGCGCCCATTCCCAACAACACGCCAAGGGTGTAATCCGTCAGTCGGGTAAAAATCTCGATCAGACTGGCGTTGAAAAACAGCAACATACCGCACAGCAACAGGGTGGCACCGATAATCTGCGTGCCACGCATTTTCTCTTTCAGAATAAGCACGCTGGCGAACATCATTCCCACCGGGGAAAGTTGTCCAATCACTTGCGATGTGGTCGGGCTTAAAAACTTGAGTGAGGAGCTGAACAGCACAAAGTTACCCAGCAACCCGCCAGTGGCAATCAACAACAACACCCACCAGCGCCGATGGCGAAAAAGACGCAACGGCGGTAGCTGACCACGAGAGAAAAGAATGATCCCAAGCCCGATCGAGGCCATAAAAAATCGATACCACACCACGGTATAGGGTTCCATGACAACAAGCACCTGCTTCATGGCAATGGGTAGTGCACCCCAGCATACTGCCGTCGTCAAGGCCAGGCTCAGCCCGATGCCAACCTGCTGTTTCGTCTGCATGGTTCTCTCAGTTTATTGCGGGTGGTGAAGGGATATGGAAATGTAAAAATCCCCGCAACGAATTGCGGGGCTTATATCTGTCAGACCTGACGCGAAAAATTACTCAGCAACGATGCTGATGTATTTACGGTTTTTCGGGCCTTTAACTTCGAACTGGACTTTACCGTCAGCCAAAGCAAACAGAGTGTGGTCTTTACCGCAACCTACGTTGGTGCCCGCGTGGAATTTAGTACCACGTTGACGAACGATGATGTTGCCAGCCAGAACGCTTTCACCGCCAAAACGTTTTACGCCCAAGCGTTGTGCGTCGGAATCGCGGCCGTTACGAGTCGAGCCGCCAGCTTTTTTGTGTGCCATTTAATCCGCTCTCCTAAGTCTTAAGCGCTGATGCCAGTAATTTTCACGTCAGTGAACCACTGACGATGGCCCGCTTGCTTACGGTAGTGTTTACGGCGACGGAATTTAACGATCGTTACTTTCTCACCGCGACCATGGGCAACAACTTCTGCCTTGATCTTGCCACCATCGACGAAAGGAACGCCGATTTTGATTTCTTCACCATCAGCAACCATCAGAACCTGATCAAATTCAACAACTTCACCAGTTGCGATGTCCAGCTTTTCCAAGCGAACGGTTTGACCTTCGCTTACTCGGTGTTGTTTGCCACCACTTTGGAAAACTGCGTACATATAAAACTCCGCTTTCCGCGTACTCATATTGATTATTCGAGCGCGCTATAGATATTCACAATAGGGCGCGAATTCTACGCAAAAAACCTACCGATGACAAGTGCAGATTCGAGAGAATTGAAGAAAAAGAGTACAGGTTCTTCACGACCATTTATCTGTGCCATTTTTCAAGTACAATCAGTCCATAATAACCATTGAAGCCGGTATGGAACCGACCCTAACCACGGCGTACAGAAAAAGCACTGGCACAGATATGAATCTAGAACAGATCACAGCATTAGCTGCCCATGATATGAACGACGTCAATGGCGTTATTCTGGCACAACTCAATTCAGATGTTGTACTTATCAACCAGATTGGCAATTACATTATCGGTGGTGGCGGGAAACGTATTCGTCCCATGATAGCCGTGCTGGCCGCCCGCTCGCTGGCGTATGAAGGTGATAAACATGTGACAGTCGCAGCATTGATTGAATTTATCCACACCGCCACGCTGCTGCATGACGATGTGGTGGATGAATCAGATATGCGTCGTGGCAAGGAAACGGCCAATGCCGCCTTCGGCAATGCTGCCAGTGTACTGGTTGGGGATTTCATCTATACGCGCGCGTTCCAGATGATGACCAGCCTGGGCTCGCTGCGCGTGCTGGCGCTGATGTCTGAGGCAGTCAACGTCATCGCTGAAGGCGAAGTGCTGCAACTGATGAACTGTAACGATCCGGATATCACCGAAGAGAGTTACATGCGCGTCATCTACAGCAAGACAGCGCGCCTGTTCGAAGCCGCAGCGCAAGCATCTGGGATTCTGGCGGGTGCCACCGATGAGCAGGAAAAAGCGTTGCAGGAATATGGGCGTTATCTCGGCACAGCATTCCAACTGATTGACGATCTGCTGGATTACAGCGCCGACGGAAAAACCTTAGGTAAAAATACCGGTGACGACCTGAACGAAGGCAAACCCACGCTGCCGCTGTTACACGCTATGCGTAACGGCAATAGCGAGCAATGTGCGATGATCCGCAAGGCGATCGAAGAGGGCAATGGTCGCCATCTTCTGGAACCGGTGCTTGCTGCCATGCAGCAGTGCGGCTCGCTGGAATACACCCGACAGCGTGCAGAGCAAGAGGCGGATAAAGCGATTTCCGCGCTTCAAGCGCTGCCGCCGAGCCCCTTCCGTGAGGCACTGGAAGGCCTGGCACATATTGCCGTTCAACGCGATTATTAATGCGTCCGTGCGCTATGTTGTCGATGCGTTGGGATCGCTTGCGATCTCGAGGTGTGACAACATGGCAATCGCGCCTTCGCGCAGCACAAAATCGATCAACGCTTCCTGCTCGTTGATCGAGAGTTTTTCAAATATCTGAATCCAGGAAGCCAGCAGCGGTTTGGCAAGCGTCATATAAGCTGGCGGTGACATTTCCGCCATCTCACGAATCTGGAGCCGCTTGCGCACCTCCTGCGGTAAACTCTCTCGCGCATATTCAACGGCCCGCCCTTGCACCCCTTTTCGTTTACGTTTTTCCCAGCCTTCTTCTCTGGCGCGTTTGTTAAGGCCCTGTCTCGATTTTGGCAAACCTGCTATACCCAGTAGATCCTGGGGCGTCAACCATGCTTTTTCCATTCGCAACATCCTCCATAAACGGCATTAACGCACGCCAGGGTGACGGTCGATGCTCCATACCGCCACCTTGGTTTCCAATAATAAAAACATAAGCAACAATTTATCTCCTAATGACGCGTAACCGTTACCGATTAAATTAGCGATTAAGTGTTATATATTGGACTAAAACGCACGCTGACGTTGAAACGGGAACTGAACAAAGAAGGGAAAAAAGTGACAGGCAAGCGGGGCGTACACCATCCGCAAAAATAGTGCATCAGTATAGATTTAGGCAGCAGAGGGGTCATCAGGCGCAGTGTCATCTGACGATGAAATCCGCAACTGAGACAACACAGAGGCCATACCGTAACGCAAGATATGCGCGACCAGCGCCTCTCTTTCTTGCTCAGAGCACTGTTGATAGATCTGAATCCAGACGGCCAACATATCGGCCTGACGTACTGCGTAGGATGAGGGGGGTTTCTTGCAGTGAAAGCGAATGCTACACCAATTCTGGCAGGCTATAAAGGGAGTATTCAATGCCGCGCCCTTGAACCCCTTTATGACGGCGTTTTTCCCACCCGTCTTCCCGAGCACGTTTATTTACCCCTTGCCGTGTTTTAGGCAATCCCGCCATCCCCAGCAATTCAGCAGTGGTGAACCACTCTTTTTTCATAGCCTTTCATCCTGATAGTGCGATGCATTACAAAATTTAATTTATTAGGAACAACGTTAAGGAAATTATTGGAAATATAATGCTATATTTTTTCCTAATTCCGTTCACGCATTCCATGCGTTTAACTGACGAGCGTTATTTACACCACCAATGGACCATTATCTTGTAGCAAGAAGGAAAGATTATGAGCGAAAGGAAACACAACTGGCACCCTGCCGATATCATTGCCGCACTCCGTAAAAAAGGCACCACGCTGGCGGCAGTCTCACGAGAAGCAGGATTAAGCTCCTCCACTCTAGCCAATGCGATATCACGCCCCTGGCCCAAGGGAGAATGGCTCATCGCCGAGGCAATCAACATTCACCCTGCTGAAATCTGGCCCAGCCGTTACTACGATCCGAAAAGTAACATGCTGATTGATAGGAAAAAACTTATCAGACCTGACGATCCCCACCCAAAATCCTGATATAAAAAAGCCGGAGCACCTTCTCTCCGGCTTATCATCTGGCGTTTAGACACCGATTAACCGCGTACTGAGCCACTCACAAAGGATTCACCCAATTCGATATCCTGTCTCAGGGTGCCCAGCATGTTATCCAGAGCCTGTTTTTCAAACGGGCTCAGTGCGCCAATGGACTTACGTTCAATGATGCCGGATTTGCCCAGCAACAGCGGCTGTGCGAAGAAACAGGCATGCTCGCCGTCACCTTCCACATAGGCACATTCCACTACCCCTTCGTCGCCTTGCAGAGCGCGTACCAGAGACAGCCCAAAACGCGCCGCCGCCTGACCCATGGAGAGGGTTGCCGATCCGCCACCGGCCTTGGCTTCCACCACTTCCGTGCCCGCGTTCTGGATACGCTTGGTAAGATCCGCCACTTCCTGCTCGCTGAACGTTACGCCAGGAATTTGTGACAACAGAGGAAGGATCGTCACACCAGAGTGCCCGCCAATCACAGGGACTTCAACCTGTTGCGGCAGCTTGCCTTTCAGTTCCGCCACAAAGGTGTTGGAGCGGATAATATCCAGCGTGGTTACGCCAAACAGCTTGTTCTTGTCGTACACACCGGCTTTTTTCAGTACGTCCGCGGCGATCGCCACCGTCGTATTAACCGGGTTGGTAATGATACCAATGCAGGCTTTCGGGCTGGTGCGGGCAATCTGTTCAACCAGATTGCGCACGATCCCCGCATTCACATTGAACAGGTCGGAGCGGTCCATGCCCGGCTTGCGAGCGACACCGGCCGAAATCAGAACGATGTCCGCGCCGACCAGCGCAGGGGTGGCGTCTTCACCGCAAAAGCCTTTGATGGATACTGCTGTAGGGATATGGCTCAGATCAACGGCGACGCCCGGCGTTACCGGAGCAATGTCATAAAGAGATAATTCTGAACCTGAAGGAAGCTGGGTTTTGAGCAGGAGCGCGAGAGCCTGACCGATACCGCCTGCTGCTCCGAGAACTGCAACTTTCATCCTAAACTCCTTATTATCGTAAAAGTAAAAATGCCGTGAATTTGTGCAATAAACCGCCAGACATGAATAAAATCAGGAGGTTTAAACGGCTTACCGAACGGATGTCGGCAATGCCGAGACCTCGATATCAGGTCATGGAAAAGAAAAAACTATGTCATTAATAATAAATCAAAATCTGCCGAGTGATTTGTAAGGTAAGTAAAGTTATAAGTAAGTGAGTAAATAATGCAGCGCGCATCACGTTCAGTACGATGGCGGCTACATTACACCGAACCGCAGCCAGTAAACAACCTCATTTTGATAACATTTTATTTACTTTTATGTGACTAAACGCTCGTTTTTTTTCATCGCTTACGTCGTTTAAACATTTTAGCGCAATTATCGTACTGAACCCTACCGAGTCACTTCTTTAAGCGCCCATATTGCATAAAAATTCACCCAACTGCATAATGCACGCATCAACGATCACAACACACGGTGCAGAATGCGTAACTCCACGAAACAGGAAGATTTGGTCAAGGCGTTCAAGGCGCTGTTAAAGGAAGAGAAGTTTAGTTCTCAAAGCGAGATCGTGTTGGCGTTACAAGACGACGGTTTTGAAAATATAAATCAATCAAAAGTATCACGTATGCTGACTAAATTTGGCGCAGTGCGCACGCGCAATGCCAAAATGGAGATGGTCTATTGCCTGCCAGCAGAACTGGGTGTACCCACCACCACCAGCCCGCTGAAAAATCTGGTGCTGGATGTCGATTATAACGATGCGGTTGTGGTTATTCACACCAGTCCGGGTGCTGCGCAATTGATCGCTCGGTTGCTGGATTCACTGGGGAAATCAGAAGGGATTCTGGGCACCATTGCCGGGGATGACACCATTTTCACCACGCCAGCACGCGGCTTTAGCGTTAAGCAGTTGTTCGACGCTATTTTGACGCTGTTCGAACAGGAACTGTAGTGACCCGCCAGGGGTGCTGACGCAGTGACTCACGCCAGATGAGGGTATCTGGCGTGGGGTTGGGTCAAACGGCAGGCAACTCCGCCAATGGCCAACGTGGACGCACGCTCACGCCCAGTTCATGACTTTGATTGTGCAACAGCCTCACACTGCCCGCATAGGCAATCATCGCGCCATTATCGGTACAAAACTCAGGCCGCGCATAAAACACCGCCCCACCCCGTTTAGCCATGGTCTCTGTCAGGCGAGCGCGCAGCGTGCGGTTGGCACTGACGCCGCCAGCCATCACCAGACGTTTAAAGCCGGTCTCATCCAACGCTCGGCGACATTTTATCGCTAACGTATCAACCACCGCATCTTCAAACGCGCGCGCAATATCAGCACGGGTTTGATCATCATTGCCATTGGCGCGAATAGTATTGGCGGCAAAGGTTTTCAAACCGGAAAAGCTAAAATCCAGCCCTTGTCTGTCGGTCATCGGGCGAGGAAAGGTAAAACGTGAGGCATCCCCACGCTGCGCCAGTTTGGACAACATCGGGCCTCCCGGGTAATCCAGTCCCAGCAGCTTTGCCGTTTTATCAAAGGCTTCACCGGCAGCATCGTCAACAGATTCTCCCAGCAACCGGTATTCACCGATGCCAGTGACGCTGATTAACTGCGTGTGACCGCCAGAAACCAATAGCGCCACGAAAGGAAATTCCGGCGGATTATCTTCCAGCATCGGGGCCAGCAAATGCCCTTCCATGTGGTGAACCGGAATCGCCGGCACGCCCCAGGCAAATGCCAGCGCACGCCCGACCGTTGCGCCGACCAACAATGCGCCCACCAGTCCAGGGCCGGCAGTGTAAGCCACACCATCGATGTCCGATGCGGACAGGTCCGCCTCTTTCAGGGCAGCCTGAATCAGAGGAACCGTTTTACGCACGTGATCGCGCGAGGCCATCTCCGGCACGACACCGCCATAATCAGCATGTAGTTTTACTTGGCTATACAGTTGGTTAGCCAATAACCCGGCATCCGTGTCATAAATCGCCACCCCGGTTTCATCACAGGAGGTTTCAATACCCAATATGCGCATCGTTCTACCTAACGTTCGTTGCCACGCAAGCCGACATCCACTTGCCACTTGCCACTTGCTTCATACAACAGATAGTCTACCATTAACGGTTTGGATTTTCTGCTCTGCGTGCGCGTTGGGTGTTTTATGATCGCCGCAATGCTTTACAAGCGCATCACGTTTACAGTAGAATTCCGCACCATTTTGAAAAGGCTGGCACAAGGCCAGCACATACCGAATTATTAAGGTGAGAGGCACATGCCGGTAATTAAAGTACGTGAAAACGAGCCGTTCGATGTAGCGCTGCGTCGCTTCAAACGTTCCTGTGAAAAAGCGGGTGTTCTGGCTGAAGTTCGTCGTCGTGAGTTCTATGAAAAACCGACAACCGAACGTAAACGCGCTAAAGCTTCTGCTGTGAAACGTCACGCTAAGAAACTGGCTCGAGAAAACGCACGCCGCACTCGTCTGTATTAATTTCTGGAGGCCTGGCCTCCACCGCGTGATTAATCCGCAGACTTAGCAGTTGCATACGAAGGCCGTGCTTTCCGAAAGGAAGCGCGGCTCGTTGTCGTTTATAAGCTATCGTTTATTTGTATTAAAAACAGGTGCTTATGGCTGGACGAATCCCACGCGTCTTTATCAATGACCTGCTGGCACGCACTGATATCGTCGATCTGATCGACGCGCGCGTGAAGCTCAAGAAGCAGGGCAAGAACTTTCACGCGTGCTGTCCGTTTCACCATGAGAAAACCCCGTCTTTCACCGTAAACGGTGATAAACAGTTTTACCATTGCTTCGGCTGCGGCGCGCACGGCAATGCCATCGATTTTTTAATGAACTACGATCGCTTGGAGTTCGTTGAAAGTATCGAAGAATTGGCATCCATACACAGTCTGGAAGTGCCTTATGAATCCGGCACTGGCACCACAGCGCTTGAACGCCATCAGCGTCAAAGCCTGTATGAACTGATGGGGCAACTGAGCGAGTTTTATCAACAGGCGTTAAACCAGCCAACGGCAGCCGCCGCCCAAGGTTATCTGGCACAACGCGGCCTAAGTGCGGAAGTGATTCGCCACTTCGCTATTGGCTTCGCTCCTGCCGGGTGGGACAACGTATTAAAGCGCTTTGGTCGTCACGATGAAGATCGTGAAACCCTGAGCGATGCGGGAATGCTGGTTAAAAATGAGCAAGGACGTACCTATGACCGCTTCCGTGAGCGCGTCATGTTCCCGATCCGCGATAAGCGCGGCCGCGTTATCGCCTTTGGCGGGCGCGTGCTGGGAGACGGATTGCCCAAATACCTGAACTCGCCGGAAACTGAAATTTTTCATAAAGGCCGTCAATTGTATGGCCTTTACGAAGCGCAACAAAATCACACGGAACTAAAACGTCTTCTTGTGGTTGAAGGTTATATGGACGTGGTGGCGCTGGCACAATTTGGTATCGATTATGCCGTCGCGTCACTGGGCACTGCCACCACGGCAGACCATATTCAAATGATGTTCCGCGTTACCGATCAGGTGATTTACTGCTATGACGGTGACCGCGCAGGCCGAGATGCCGCCTGGCGCGCCTTGGAAACGGCGCTACCCTATTTGAATGATGGTCGCCAGTTGCGCTTTATGCTTCTCCCTGATGGAGAGGATCCGGATACTCTGGTGCGTAAAGAGGGTAAACAAGCGTTTGAACAGAGGATGGAGCAGGCGCTGCCGCTTTCCACGTTCTTGTTTGATACCCTGCAACAGCAAGTGGATATGAGCTCTCCGGAGGGCAGAACCAAGCTCGGAAGAGATGCATAGCCGTTGATTGGTCAGGTGCCGGGAGAAACCCTGCGGCTGTATCTACGTCAACAGCTCGGCAACAAACTGGGGATTCTTGACGATCGCAAGCTGGATAAACTGCTGCCAAAAACGGCAGAACAGGCGCAGCCTTACCAGCCGCCCCAACTAAAACGCACAACTATGCGTATACTAATAGGGTTGCTGGTACAAAATCCGCAGTTGGCAGCATTGGTGACGGCCCCGGAGGGGTTGGCAGCATCGAAGATGGCCGGTGTGCCACTGTTTATTGAGCTGGTGAAAACGTGCCATGCGCAGCCCGGTTTGACAACGGGGCAGCTTCTGGAGCTTTACCGGGAGAATAAATCAGGCCCACAGCTTGAAACCATGGCAACCTGGAACCACATGATCGTTGAGGACAAGGTAGAAGAGACGTTTATCGATACCTTGACTACCCTATATAACCATATGTTAGAGGAGCGGCTGGAATCATTGATAGCACAGTCGCGTTTGCGGGGGTTGACCGCAGAAGAACGTAACGAAGTGCACATGCTGAACCAGGCGCTTACAAGAAAGAACTGATTACAGAGGCTTAATTGCCGATAACCAGCAGGGTGAAACCCTGCCAAAGCCGCTAGAAGGGGCTGCGGCGAGAAGAAGAAATACCCCGAATGTTATTGTTGGCTATACCCAATAGCTTTCAACGAGCAGGCGAGCGAAAGGCACCTGCATCGTGAAAGATGACCGGTATAATTATGCCGACCGACACCAACCTAATACTCTGAAGTGTGGATACCGTCTTATGGAGCAAAACCCGCAGTCACAGCTGAAGCTACTTGTCACCCGTGGTAAGGAGCAAGGCTACCTGACCTATGCTGAGGTCAATGACCATCTGCCGGAAGATATCATCGATTCCGATCAGATCGAAGACATCATCCAGATGATTAATGACATGGGCATCCAGGTGATGGAAGAAGCACCGGATGCGGATGACCTGCTGTTGGCAGAAACTACGTCTGACACAGATGAAGATGCCGCAGAAGCCGCTGCTCAGGTGCTCTCAAGCGTAGAGTCCGAAATTGGGCGTACTACCGACCCGGTGCGCATGTACATGCGTGAAATGGGCACCGTTGAGTTGCTCACCCGCGAAGGTGAAATCGACATTGCCAAGCGGATCGAAGACGGTATCAACCAGGTTCAGTGTTCTGTTGCCGAATATCCTGAAGCTATCACTTACCTGTTGGAACAATACGATCGCGTCGAGGCCGAAGAAAGCCGCCTTTCCGATCTGATCACCGGGTTTGTCGATCCCAACGCCGAAGAAGATCTTGCGCCTACCGCAACCCACGTCGGCTCTGAATTGTCCAGCGAAGAGATGGACGATGACGATGATGATGACGAGGAGAGTGAAGACGACGACGATGCAGAAGAAGACAACAGTATCGATCCAGAGCTGGCACGTCAGAAATTTACCGAGCTACGTGAACAGTACGAAGTCACACGTCAAACGCTCAAAGCCCATGGCCGTAACCACGCTAAGGCCGCGGAAGAGATCCTGAAGCTCTCTGACATTTTCAAGCAGTTCCGTTTGGTGCCGAAACAGTTCGATTTCCTGGTCAACAGCATGCGCACCATGATGGATCGCGTTCGCACGCAAGAGCGTTTGATCATGAAACTCTGCGTTGAACAGTGCAAAATGCCGAAGAAAAACTTCGTCACGCTGTTCACCGGTAACGAAACCAATGACACCTGGTTCTCTGCTGCCAAGGCCATGAACAAGCCCTGGAGCGAGAAGCTGGTCGAAGTGGAAGAAGACGTGCAGCGCAGTTTGCAGAAGCTGCATCAGATCGAAGAAGA
Organism: Symbiopectobacterium sp.; assembly: GCF_051710365.1. Lineage (NCBI taxonomy): Bacteria > Pseudomonadati > Pseudomonadota > Gammaproteobacteria > Enterobacterales > Enterobacteriaceae > Symbiopectobacterium > Symbiopectobacterium sp. The sequence goes on from NZ_JBPETA010000016.1 coordinate 24,319, forward strand.
AACCGGCTTGACTATCGAGCAGGTGAAAGACATCAACCGTCGCATGTCGATCGGTGAAGCCAAGGCACGCCGCGCCAAGAAAGAGATGGTCGAGGCGAACCTGCGTCTGGTGATTTCTATCGCCAAGAAGTACACCAACCGCGGTCTGCAATTCCTGGATCTGATTCAGGAAGGCAACATCGGTCTGATGAAAGCGGTAGACAAGTTTGAATACCGTCGTGGCTATAAGTTTTCTACTTATGCCACCTGGTGGATCCGTCAGGCGATCACCCGTTCTATCGCCGATCAGGCGCGTACCATCCGTATTCCTGTTCACATGATCGAAACGATTAACAAGTTGAACCGTATTTCGCGTCAGATGTTGCAGGAAATGGGCCGTGAGCCGACGCCAGAAGAACTTGCCGAACGCATGCTGATGCCGGAAGACAAGATCCGCAAGGTGCTGAAGATTGCCAAAGAACCGATCTCCATGGAAACACCGATCGGTGATGATGAAGATTCACATCTGGGCGATTTCATCGAGGACACCACGCTGGAACTGCCGCTGGACTCTGCGACGTCAGAAAGCCTGCGTTCAGCCACCCACGATGTGCTGGCTGGCCTGACGGCGCGCGAAGCCAAAGTACTGCGTATGCGTTTCGGTATCGACATGAACACCGACCACACGCTGGAAGAGGTGGGCAAACAGTTTGACGTTACGCGTGAACGTATTCGTCAGATTGAAGCCAAGGCGCTACGCAAGCTGCGTCACCCAAGCCGTTCCGAAGTGCTGCGCAGCTTCCTAGATGATTAACAGCATCTAAATGGAAATAGGAAAAAGCCCTCAACATTGAGGGCTTTTTTATGGTAATTATAACGATAACAACGGGCTAGGCTGCATACAAAACCAGCATACGGGCAACGTTGCTCTAGACCTGCCCCGCCATGTTACCGTATAATCCGCGCCCACATGGCCCCTTAGCTCAGTGGTTAGAGCAGGCGACTCATAATCGCTTGGTCGTTGGTTCAAACCCAACAGGGGCCACCACATTTTAGCTTTAAAATCATATAATTAAGCCACTTCTTGCGAGGTGGCTTTTTTGTTGGATTCAACGAGTGTCGCAAAAGTGTCGCACGAGATTTTGCGCCCCCTCTCTGACCACGCTTGTGCTCGCTCAATAGGTGGTCGTTAAAATTACGTCTGATGCCCGCGAACTCAGATGACAGGCTGATAAAATCTTTTCAGTCTCACTTGCTTAGTTAATTTTCATAACAATCTGTTTTATTTGTTTTTTATCTGTTATTCACCAAACAGCGAATCCCGCGACACAGATCCTTTCACTAGACAAAACCCACATAAAACTCTTATTTATCTGATAGATAAAAATTCCTCTCGATCCATAAGAGATCCTAAAAACTGAAAAAACCTGAAATTCTTTTCAATCATTTCAGTTTGAGGTTTTCACCACAAGCCCAGCAGCGGCGCGGGCTGGCGTATCGGTTTGTAGAAAAATAAAACTGAAAAATTTTCCTGATCCGAAAACCGCAGGCGGGTGCGGTGTAGCGCCGATTTTGTCATGTGGACGTTTATTTTGTGTGCGCGCTGGCTGCACCTGCGAGACGTGGTGAGGTGATCGAATTCATGGGTAAGGCGCGATGGGCGATTGATGACGCTAGCGCCGTGTGGGGGGATTGGTGGCGCTATATGGCAGGCACAAAAAAGCCCGCGCTTGGCGGGCTGGTTTCTGGCGGGATCGTTACCCGATAACCGGGCTGTACTTCGTCTGTAAAGCGCTGGATTTGGTGCCGGTTGCTGCAATAGCATTGGCATTGACCGGTGCGCCGGTGTTGGCATGGGTATGCGTTGCGGTCTGCTCTGCCAACTCCTGCACCACATCCAACGTATCGATCATTAACTGCATCACGTTGATTTGTTGATTGCCTACCCACACCACAGGCGCGATAAATTCCTGACGCTGTGCGGCAATACTGCGGCGGATATTGCCGATTTTCTCTATCAGGTCTTGCCCTACGTCCCATGTCGCCGATTTGCCAACGCTGGCCACATAGCCCGCTTGCGTGGCCAGACTGTAATCCCCTTGGGCAATCTGCATCACAGCACCGGCCAGCAGTGTGGACGTACCGAGCACGGTTGTTTTGTCCGTCGCCTGTATCGTGGTTTCCCTGGCAACAACGGTGCGTTTTTCTTCATCGGCGGTGATATCACGGCGCATAGACGACTCTTTAATGGCCTGGTCGGTCTGCCGTTCCCAATCCCCGGCCACCGTCACACGCTGCGACACTTCCGCACGCTGCTGCTGTAGCTGCTCCCCTGGCTTCACATCCGGCAGACTATGGCCCTGTGCCAGCGTTTGCCGCACGAACGGGCGATCGGGCCGTCCATCGGTGAAACCAATCTCTACCAGTGTGTCAGCAGGGGGAAACTGGAACATGCCCGACTCACTGCCCGCCATCGGCACCGGCAGCGGGACGGCGGGATAAACCGGCGTATCCTTGACCGGATTGCCGTCTGCATCCAGTAGTTGCACATCTACTACCGCATAGCGTGGGCGAAAGGGATCGGCAATATTGCCACTGCTGACGCTCTCCGCTGGCCCTTCCACACGGGCAAAACGCGGCAGGTGCAGCCCTGCGGATAACTCCGGGTAGGCGGCATCTATCTGGCGCTGTGCCAGTGTGCGTTGCAAAGGTTTGCCCGTCAGGGCATTACGCGGCGTCCAGGTAACGGCCATATCATCATCGGTTAGCCGCACTGACGTCAGGCGCTGGCCATTGACTACCACACCAGGGCGCACCGACTGGATCACGGCAGTGTCATGCTATTGCCCGCCGCCTGGCTTGTGCTGAACTCTGGCGGGATAGCCACGGGCTTATCCGCAAACAGCGAGTGCTGCCAACTGCCGATATACAGGCCACCATCGGACAACACTTGCCAGATATAATCCGTAACGCCAAACGCCGCGCCCAGGTTGGCCAGTAACTGATAACCGGTGCCGCTGTGGGTAAAATGGGGAATAGGTTTGCGCGTGTAGTCGGCATCCGGCAGATGCACCGTGATACCGCTGTTTTCTTCCAGCCAGGCACCCAACTGCTTAAGCGTAGGGTGTTGAAACGAACACGGCCACATCCTTTCGAACACGCCCGCCAGTTCGCGCACAAACAAGCGTTGATAGCCGTTCTCTGCCGGTTGCGAGCGTTCCACGTAGCCGGTAAACCAGCGCAGCACCAGATCGGTATAGCCCACATCTAACCGCACCAGTTTGCCGGAATAGTCCTGATCGGTTTCCACGGTAATAAAGCCGCGTCCGCAAGCGTTTAGCTCCAGCACCATATTGACGCTGACCAGGTGAACCGCATCCCCGGACAACATCAGCCGCTTAATCGGTTTCATCCCTTACCCCAGCGCCTCATTGACCGGTTTCAGTACCTTGCGCTCAAACCAGCTTAATTGCTCGTCACTCTCTGCCGCACTGCCGCCGCACTGCCCGGGTGATTGCTTTTGTGCAGCGGTTTTTCCGTCTGCGCGCGCGTCCCGTTTCTCGGCCACACTCACATGCTCACGCAGGGTAAAGGTCACTAACCACGCCTGTTTCCCGTCCTGTTTCGGCGCATCGATCGAGCCGGTAAATGTGGCCAGGCGAAAATTAATGGCCTGCGCGGTAGGGTTGGCCACCCGGTAACGTTTCAGTTTGCCGCCCTCTTTGGCTTCCGCCAGGGCAAACAGGCGGGTTAACACTTTCGCATCCGTAAACGGGATAACGCCCGAAACGCGCAGTTCTTTGGGCTTTATACCCTGTTCTGCATTGGCGGTGCTCGACGTTTGCCCGGACTGGTCTTTGTCCTGAAACTGCATTGAGGGCGTAACCGTCAGGCTACGCAGGGGAATTGCCTCACCATCGAGGGCGAGCGTAATAATCTGGCTCATGGATCATGCCTTCCAGTGCATTAAGTGATTTCCCGACAAACATCACCGCGGCGGTATACACCGTTGACGGTTGCGGAATGTCTTTCACCATTTCAGCAGCGATCACGCTGCCTTGTCCTTTAGCGCTAAATACCCAGGCGCGGGCGCTGGCTTGCTGTAATGCGTTCAGCCCCAGGCTGATTTTTTCCAGTAGGTTGCCACGTTCAGCGGCAAAGCTGGCTAACTGGCTTTTGATGGCATCCACACTGCTGAATACTGCCGCTTGCGCCTGTGCAACCGCAATACGCTGCGCATTGATCGCCTGGCGGTTGGTAGCAACCGATAACGGGATGGCGGCGGGCAGCGCTTGGCCTTTCGCTGGTAACTGCATCTTTACCGTCTCCAGCTCTGCCGCCGCTTGTGCCATACGCGCCACCTGGGTTAAATCGGGCAGCGGAAAAACCGCCGTCAATGCCGCCAGACGTTGCATAAAGTCTGTATGGGCTGCTGCACAAACCATCATGACGACCACCTGATTTTCACCCTGCGCCGCCTGGACATGTGGGGCCAGATACGCCAGCGCATTAGCCGGGCTTAAATAACTGCCGGTTGCCGTTTTCTGGCCCACACCGTACACCCACGGGTGGACAGGCACCACTGAGCAATGAATGGCGGCCATGTCTGCCGGAAAACGAAGATCAGCAGCGCGCCACATTAGTGCGGAGCCTCTGGCCAGGTGATATCCGGTGCGGTGTTGATATCGATACGGTTCAACAACACACGGTAGGTTTTCCAAGCGGTGAGCGCTGCCTGTTCTTCTTCCGTCGCCATATCCAGATCAACTGCATCACTCAGCGTTTGAATACGGGCATTTGCCACGGTAAGACGTGAGGTTAACTCCTGTTGTGCCGCTTGCTGGGCTTGCGTGTCTGTCACCCATTTTTCCCCGTCCCAGGCATCAAATTCGGTTGCCGGTTCAAGTAGCGTAAATCCTTCCGTCAATTCACCGAGTGTGGTGATAAGCGAGGCTTCGCGCGTCTCGGTGTTATAGGCAGTTTTACCACGATAGTCCGGCACATGCTCCCAGCCTGCACTATCAAAAGTGCGCAATAACGCCAGTCCGGCAGGGGGTAACTCTGGCTCATCGGGGTAACTGTGTGCGGGTAGTCCCACACCAAGCATGAGATATTCCATGCTGGCGCTTTGATATTCTCGTGTGACCGGGTGCACATGATAGACAGTTATCCAGCCTGCATTTTTACTGAGGCCGTTTTCGCCTAATTTGGCGGTTTCAATATCAGTGGAATAGTTGCTCATTATGCTGCTCTCACAATGTAGTTAAAGACGATGTTGCGCGGACGGTTTTCAGTTGCGGTGGGTACGACCTTCGATGCATCGAATGTATACTGACACCCAACGTCCCCAAGATAATTATTTGTATTAGTCGCGACTTGATCTGACACTGGACCTTGCAAGGTTGAGAGTTACCGGTTTTGATATGGGTGTCCAATCCTTATACAAAACACGAGGTAACTCTCATGATTCATACTAACAATC
>NZ_JBPETA010000017.1:0-29352 GCF_051710365.1 Symbiopectobacterium sp.
GTCACGCGTTTTATGGATAGTTTTCTTCATCAGGCGTCGTTCGTTACGGGGTATCGGTGCTATGCTCGACATCGCTCAGTCCGGTTGATGATTTGGGATCTTTATCGATTGATCAGATCGCTCAACTTGGACTGAGTTCCCTTCAGGTGATCTACTATTCGGAACAGTTATTTAGCTGCATCGTTTTGCCGTTAAGCATCAGCGCCTCTTGAGCCAACACGCACAAGCTGGCTTTTTCACCGCGATCCACCACCATAAAGCAGGCAATTTCCTGGCTTTCAGCCAGCATTACCCAAAACGCATCGCCCATTTGCGGGGCCTGCTGTTCATGGGGTTGCTGCGCAAAATACCAACTCTTTGGCATCAGGGGTTTTAAATAACGGTGAGCCACCAGCGCATTTAATACCAGCTCTGCCTGCAATTCATGCTGCAACGAAATAGGCTGACATTTTTCCTGAAAGGTGAAAAACAATGCGGCGTCATCAACACAAAATGATACGGGGGCAAACGCATCTGGCGTAAGCATTTTGGCCGCAAAACGAGAACGAAATACCATGCCGTTGGCTAAATCCAACATCATACGATCGTGTTCCGCATCAAAATACCAGCGCCAATTGTCGTCAGGTTTTAACTTCATATTATTCACCTTCCCTCTGGGCTATTCATCGACGCCATTGCGTCTGCACACCACATACCATTGCCATCCTTGACAAGAAAACGATTAATATCCTTCATACGCTCGGTGAGGGTATGTCAGTCGCGTTTTTTGTAAAAAAGAAGATTAATTGCACAAACGAGTAAAATATAGACTAGCTGGGGGAATCAATAAACCCCCAACGAGAAATGATGTGATGAAAAGATTAAATATGGGTAATGATATCTTTAATCAGGCGCGGTCCATGAAAAATAAAGCCGGAATATATCTGTACCAAGGATGCACCCGCGGCCATTTTTTCTCGTGCGGCCATCAGTGAATCGACCCCGCCAACGCCAATAATCGGCAAACGGCCGTTCAATTCTTGCGCCAGACGACGAATAACTTCGGTGCTGCACTGCTGTAACGGACGTCCACTTAACCCACCGGTTTGCCCGCAATGATTTAACCCCTGAATCAAATCACGATTCAGTGTGGTATTGGTGGCAATCACCCCATCAATGTTATGGCGCACCAAACTATCAGCAATTTGGATCAATTCTTCCTCAGAAAGATCCGGCGCGATCTTCACAGCGATCGGCACATATTTTTGATGCTGTTGATGCAATGCTTCTTGTTTATTTTTAATCGCCTGCAACAGATCGTCCAGCGCTTCGCCGTATTGCAGAGAACGTAATCCCGGCGTATTCGGTGAAGAGATATTGATCGCAATATATCCGGCGTGTGCATAGACCTTGTCCATGCAGATCAAATAGTCATCTTTACCCTGCTCTACGGGCGTATCTTTATTCTTGCCGATATTAATTCCCAGCACACCGCCAAAACGGGATTTTTTTACGTTCTCGATCAGGTTATCCACGCCATGGTTATTAAATCCCATGCGGTTAATTAACCCTTCCGCTTCTACGACGCGAAACAGACGCGGTTTATCATTACCGGGCTGCGGACGCGGTGTTACCGTACCGACTTCAATATGACCAAAGCCCATTGCGCCCAGCGCATCAATACAATCGCCATCTTTATCCAGGCCAGCGGCTAAGCCGAGTGGATTTTTAAAAGAAAGGCCCATGCAGGTAACAGGTTTGGTGGGAACGGATTGGCGAATAAGAAATTCAAACGGTGTATTAGATAGACGACGTAACTGCTGGAAGGTAAATTCGTGAGCCCGTTCTGGATCGAGCTGGAAAAGTGCCTTCTTGATTACGGGATAGAACATAGTGTCTCCTGAGATCCTAAAAGTCATGCATGCAAAATAACAATAAAGCGGGTGACTTCCTGACGCACGGCGGGAAATGGTAATGAGATCGCGTGGGAAAGTAAAACACTTATCACAGAAAACAGGTTCCCGCCTGACGCAGGAACCTTGAGGGTGATTAGCCTTGCAGCGCTTTACTGATTTTCTCAAACAGATCGCCAGAGAGGTTATCCAGCGTTTTCAATTGCTCCAGTGACTGACGCATTAACGCCTGACGCGATTCATCATAGCGTTTCAACCGAATAAGCGGCTCAATCAACCGAGCAGCGACCTGCGGATTGCGGGTATTGAGATCGCTGAGGATCTCGGTCAGGAAACGGTAGGCCTCTCCATCCGCGGCATGGAACGCGGCCGGATTGGCACTGGCAAACGCCCCGACCAGCGCACGCAGTCGATTGGGGTTATTCAGACTGAATGAACGATGGTTCAGCAACGCTCGCACCCGAGACAACACGTCACTGGCCGGACTGGTAGCTTGCAAGGTGAACCACTTATCCATCACCAGACCATCGGTGTGCCAGCGATCGTCAAACTGCGCCATTAACGTATCGCGCACCGGCAGTTGCGCACTGACTGCACTGGAGAGCGCCGCCAACGCATCCGTCATGTTATCCGCCTGCTGATACTGCGCGCTTACCAGCGCATCAGCCTGCGCCGCTTCCCCAAACGCCAGATAATAGAGGCAGGTGTTGCGCAGCGCGCGTTTGCCAATATCAGCATGCTCGATACGGTACTCTGCGGTGGCGTTAACGCGATACACCGCGAGCCACTCATCGGCCAGCTCTGTCGCCAATGTGCGAACCATCGCTTCGCGCACTGCCGCAATGGCTAGCGGGTCGATAATCTCAAACAGCTCCGCGATTTCGTTTTCACTGGGCAGCGTCAGAATTTGTGCCGCCAACATGGGATCCAGCGCAGGATCCAACAATACCCCACGAAACGCATCGGCCAGATGCAGTGGCAGCGAGAGCGGTTGGTGTTGCTGATAGCGCGCCACGTTGAGACGAATATGGTTCGCCAGCAGGCTTTGCGCCGCATCCCAGCGCGAGAAATCATTGCGTGCGTGACGCATTAGGAAGGTCAGTTGCGCATCGCTCCAGGCATAGTTGAGTTTAACCGGCGCAGAGAACTCCCTTAATAAAGAGGGGATCGGCTGACTCGGCACATTATCAAACACAAACGTCTGCTCTGCTTCGGTCAGGTTTAGTACCGAATCGATCGTCTGACCCGCATATTGCAACGGAATCACGTTACCCTGCTGATCGTACAGTTCAATATCCAGCGGAATATGCAACGGGCGTTTTTCCTGACCATCCGCGCCTACGGGCGTTTTTTGGCTGACCGACAGCAGATATTGCTGCGTTGCAGCATTATAATCATCGCGCACCGTCACCACTGGCGTACCCGACTGGCTGTACCAACGGCGGAACTGCGTCAGATCCACTCCCGAGGCATCTTCCATCGCCTGCACAAAATCATCACAGGTGGCCGCACGGCCATCATGACGCTCCACATAAAGCCGCATGCCCGCCTGAAATTTATCCTCACCCAGCAGCGTATGCAGCATGCGGATCACTTCCGAACCCTTCTCGTACACAGTTAGGGTGTAGAAGTTATTCATTTCGATGACCTGATCCGGGCGGATCGGGTGCGACATCGGGCTGGAGTCTTCGGCAAACTGCGCACCGCGCATCACGCGCACGTTATCGATGCGGTTTACCGGGCGCGATCCCAGATCGGAACTGAACTCTTGATCGCGGAACACCGTCAGCCCTTCTTTTAAGCTGAGCTGGAACCAATCACGGCAGGTAATGCGGTTACCGGTCCAGTTGTGAAAATATTCATGGCCGATCACCGCTTCAATATTCAGATAATCTTTATCGGTAGCGGTTTCTGCCTTGGCAAGCACGTATTTGGAGTTAAAGACGTTGAGCCCTTTATTTTCCATCGCGCCCATATTAAAGAAGTCCACCGCGACGATCATATAGATGTCGAGGTCATACTCCAGACCGAAACGGGTTTCATCCCACTTCATGGCATTTTGCAGTGAGGTCATCGCCCAGCCCGCGCGATCGAGATTGCCACGATCGACATACAACTCCAAGGCCACTTCGCGCCCGGAACGGGTGGTAAAGCTGTCGCTGAGCACATCAAAGTCTCCCGCCACCAGCGCGAACAGATAGCACGGTTTCGGGAACGGATCCTGCCACTCAACCCAGTGTCGGCCATCGTCCAGGGTGCCCTGTGCGATGCGATTTCCGTTGGAGAGTAAATAAGGATAGCGAACCGGATCGGCGGTGATGCGCGTGGTAAAGCGCGCCAGCACATCGGGGCGATCCAGATAATAGGTGATGTGGCGGAACCCTTCCGCTTCACACTGGGTACAAAGCGCAGCACCAGATTGGTATAACCCCTCCAGAGCGCTGTTGGCGGCGGGGTTGATCTCTGTGACGATGCTGAGCGTAAAAGCGGCGGGCAGGTGCGTTAACACCAAGCCATCATCCTCAACCTGATAGTGCGGCCAGGCTTGACCATCCACTGTCAGGCTTAACAGCGTCAGCCCTTTACCGTCCAGTTTTAACGGCGTCCCCGCCTCTCCCTGCCGAACCACCTGGCTCACTGCCGTGACGTGCGTTTTCTGTGCATCCAGAACAAAACCAAGCGCGATATCGCTGATGGTATAGTCCGGCGCACGGTAATCATGACGGTATTTTACTTGCGGCTGTTGATTCATAGGATGTTTACACCTCACTCTTTACTTTGACAGTTCAGTTTATGCCTGTTACAACGATGTTGCCATCATTAAGAGCCTATTACAGTAGGCGTAATTGGTGCAGCCAGTTTGGCCACGGACAGCGCGCAGAAACCGGAGCGTATACGGAGTACGTGAGGATTTCGAGCACTGCCCAAGACCAAAATGGCAAGTAAAATAGCCCTAATGGAATAGGCGCTAAGTGAATGAGAATAATAACCATGCCAGAGCACGAATGGTCCTCTCTTTTCTGGCAGAATTATGATGTTATCTGGTAATAGCGACAACGCAGCGTGAATCAAGGTATACTCACCGAACGTTGCTGATGATTTTGATAGTGGAAACGCGTCTGACGAGGATGCTGTAACGCATTATGACTTTACACCCTTCCCCGATTTTGAACTCATTTCTGGATACGGATGCGTACAAGCTTCATATGCAGCAAGCGGTGTTTCATCATTATTATGATGTGGACGTTACAGCGAAATTCCGCTGCCGCGGCGATGAGCTGTTAGGGAGTTATGCAGAGGCTATCACCGCGCAAATTGCGTTGATGAGCCAACTGTCACTCAGCGACGACGAGTTCGCTTACCTCTCTACGCTGCCTTTTTTTACCGCAGATTATTTACAGTGGCTACGCCATTTCCGCTTTAACCCGCAGCAGGTTACCGTAAGCAACCATCACGGTAAGCTGGATATTCGCATTCGCGGCCCATGGCGCGAAGTGATTTTATGGGAAGTCCCCTTGCTGGCGGTGATCAGTGAAGTGGTACACCGCTCGCGCACACCGGACGTTAGCGCAGTGCACGCCGTGGCAAAGTTGCGCCGCACGTTGGAGCAGTTCCGTGAACGCAGTCAGGGTATCGACCTGAGCCATTTCAAACTGATGGATTTCGGCACTCGGCGCCGTTTCTCCCGCGATGTGCAACACGAGATCGTGAGCGTATTACAGCAAGAGTTCCCCTATTTGATTGGCACCAGCAACTACGACCTGGCGCGCCGCTTGGTGCTGACACCGGTGGGAACGCAGGCGCATGAATGGTTCCAGGCGCACCAGCAACTCGGCGCAACATTGGCTAACAGCCAACGTGCCGCCCTGCACGCCTGGTTGGTGGAATACCCCGATCAGCTTGGTATCGCGCTGACGGATTGCATTACCATGGATGCGTTCCTGCGCGATTTCGATCTCGATTTCGCTAACGCCTATCAGGGACTGCGTCATGATTCCGGGGATCCGATCGATTGGGGCGAAAAGACCATCGCGCATTATCAACGCTTAGGCATTGACCCCATGAGTAAGACGCTGGTGTTCTCCGATAACCTGCATCTGGAAAAAACGCTTACACTCTATCGCCATTTTTCTCAGCGCATCAATCTGGTGTTTGGCATCGGCACGCGGTTGACCTGCGATATTCCAGGCGTTACACCGTTGAATATCGTCATCAAGCTGGTGGAGTGCAACGGTCGCCCGGTGGCGAAACTCTCCGACAGCCCCGGCAAAACCATCTGCCATGACGCCGCATTTATTTCCGCATTACGCAAAGCCTTCGATCTGCCGCGTATCAGAAAAGCCAGTTAGTCTGCTCGACTGCTCAGTATTTAACCCAATGTTACCGGAATGCGCAAAACTTGACGCATTCCGGTGATTTCTGCTTGTGTCCTGCCAGACGGCAAGTAACATAGCAAATCACCCTTAGGGGTTGACCCGTTAAATATCATTCATTGAGAAGAGAGAATTTTATGAGCGTAGTGCCTGTAGTCGACGTACTGCAAGGCCGTGTCGCCGTTGACAGTGAAGTCACCGTGCGCGGCTGGGTACGTACCCGGAGAGATTCTAAAGCCGGTATCTCCTTTATCGCCGTCTATGACGGTTCCTGCTTTAATCCGTTACAGGCGGTCGTAAATAATAATCTTCCCAATTACCAGAATGACGTTCTGAAATTGACCACCGGCTGCTCTGTGATCGTCACAGGTACCGTGGTTGCGTCGCCGGGTGAAGGTCAGTCGTTCGAAATTCAAGCCACCGCCGTTGAAGTGGTGGGCTGGGTGGACGATCCGGACACCTACCCGATGGCGGCAAAACGTCACAGCATTGAGTACCTGCGTGAGGTCGCGCACCTGCGCCCGCGCACTAACCTGATCGGTGCCGTAGCACGCGTGCGCCATACGCTGGCCCAGGCCATTCACCGCTTCTTTCATGAGAACGGTTATTTTTGGGTCTCTACGCCGCTTATCACGGCGTCGGATACCGAAGGTGCCGGTGAAATGTTCCGCGTTTCCACGCTGGATCTGGAAAACCTGCCGCGTACCGATGCGGGCAAAGTGGATTTCAGTGAAGATTTCTTTGGCAAAGAGGCTTTCTTGACCGTTTCAGGCCAATTGAACGGTGAAACCTACGCCTGCGCGCTCTCCAATGTCTACACCTTTGGCCCGACGTTCCGTGCCGAAAACTCCAACACCAGCCGCCATCTGGCGGAATTCTGGATGATTGAGCCGGAAGTGGCCTTTGCTACTCTGGACGATGCCGCAGCGTTGGCAGAAAGCCTGTTGAAATACGTATTCAAAGCCGTGCTCGAAGAGCGCGCTGATGACATGGAGTTTTTTGCTGAGCGTGTCGATAAAGAAGCAATCAGCCGTCTGGAGAACTTTGTCAGTGCAGATTTTGCCCAGGTGGATTACACCGACGCTATCGAGATCCTGCTAAATTGCGGACACACCTTCGAAAATCCGGTGTTCTGGAGCGTTGATCTTGCCTCCGAGCATGAGCGCTATCTGGCAGAGCAGCACTTCAAAGCGCCAGTGGTGGTGAAAAACTACCCGAAAGACATCAAAGCATTCTATATGCGTATGAATGAAGACGGTAAAACCGTCGCGGCCATGGACGTATTGGCACCGGGCATCGGCGAAATCATCGGTGGTTCTCAGCGTGAAGAGCGTCTGGCGCAGTTGGACAGCCGTCTGGAAGAGATGGGACTCAATAAAGAAGATTACTGGTGGTATCGCGATCTGCGTCGCTACGGCACCATTCCGCACTCTGGTTTTGGGCTCGGATTTGAACGTCTGATTGCCTATGTTACCGGTGTACAAAATGTGCGCGATGTGATCCCTTTCCCACGCACTCCACGTAACGCCAGTTTCTAAATACGCATTAAACATAAGTAAAACAAATAACTAGAAAAAAGGCCGCGAATTTTTCGCGGTCTTTTTTTTTCTTTCAGATAAGGCTCACAAAGTTCCCTAAAATTTACAATTTGAAACATAATATTTCTTTTTATTACCATATTACGAACTTAGTATCATTTTTAGGGTAGATTAACGGGCGAGTGAATGGAACACTGCGTTCAGACACAGGAGGACACCAAACTTCCAGTGATAGTTCCGTAAGAGTTTTATTACTTTTTTCGAGAATTGTTAATGGCAGCGGCGGGTGTCTTAAAACACCAATGAGGGTAATGAGGGTAATAATGATGAAACGCAATATTCTTGCAGTAGTAATCCCGGCTTTGTTGGCTGCGGGCGCAGTAAACGCAGCAGAAGTGTACAACAAAGACGGCAACAAACTGGACCTGTACGGTAAAGTTACCGCTAAGCATCTGTTCTCTGATTACGAAGGCGAAAATGGTGATAAATCCTATGCTCGTCTGGGCTTCAAAGGCGAGACTCAGATCAACAGTGATGTAACAGGCTATGGCCGTTACGAAGCTGAATTTGCGGCTAATAATACCGAAGGTACTGACAAATCAGGTAAAGATGTTAAAACCCGTTATGCTTTCGCTGGTCTGAAAATCACTGATTTCGGTACTATCGACTACGGTCGTAACATGGGTATCGCATACGACTCTCTCGTTTACACTGACGTCCTGCCTGAATGGGGCGGTGACCAGTCTAACGCTGATAACTTCCTGACGGGTCGTTCTACTGGTGTTTTGACTTACCGTAATAAAGATTTCTTCGGTCTGGTTGATGGCTTAAACTTTGGTCTGCAATATCAAGGTGCTAACAACTCAAATACCTTAAATGAAGGTAATGGTCGCAAATTGTCTCGCCAGAACGGTGACGGCTGGGGTACTTCTGCTGAGTACGTATCTCCGGTAGGTGTTGGTATCGTTGCTAACTACGCTGCCGTGAACCGCACTAACGAACAAAATGCAACCTCTACTGGTAACGGTAAAAAAGCGGAAGCTTGGGGTACTGGTCTGAAATATGATGCTAACAACATCTATGCTGCAGCAATCTATTCTGAACTGCGTAATGCAAGCTATGTTGACGGTAGCAGAACAGGCACACCTAGCACTGATTTTGCAGACAAAACCAAGATCTTCAAAGCTGTTGCTCAGTACAACTTCGATTTCGGTCTGACTCCGTCTCTGGGTTACGTTTCTGCTAAAGCTAAAGACGACACCAACAATCGTAACGCGTACATCACTAAATACGTGAGCCTGGGTGCAACTTACGCATTCAACAAAAACTTCTCCGTATACTCTGAATACGACATCAACCTGATCAAAGATACCAACGCTTACGGCATCAATGATGATGACAAAGTTGCTGTTGGTGTAACTTACCAGTTCTAATTTCGTTTTATCACCACTGCATTACGTAGTCTGATAACGAAAAAGACAGGGCCTCGTGCCCTGTCTTTTTGTTTTCTACGAACTGACTATTAGCGCCATTTATGGCAGTCGCTCCTGCCACAATTTTTCCTGTTATTTCACCCGCATTTTGATCGCAAACGGTTGGCAAAGCTTATGGCTAGCGGTAACCTGAAGGTTCTTGCCTAACCTCTGTCATGGAATAGCCATCAATGTTTGAACATATTACTGCCGCTGCCGCTGATCCGATTCTTGGCCTGGCCGATCTGTTTCGCGCCGACTCTCGTCCACAAAAAATCAATCTGGGTATCGGCGTATACAAAGATGAAACCGGAAAGACACCGGTGCTAGCCAGCGTAAAAAAAGCAGAACAATTTTTGCTGGAAAATGAAGCCACCAAAAACTATCTCGGGATCGATGGCCTGCCCAAGTTCGCCCTGCGCACGCAAGAGCTGCTGTTCGGCAAACAAAGCGCGATTATCAGTGAAAAGCGTGCACGTAGCGCACAAACGCCGGGTGGTACCGGTGGCCTGCGTATCGCCGCAGAATTTATCGCCAGCCAAACCTCCGCTAAGCGTATTTGGGTAAGTAACCCGAGCTGGCCCAACCATAAAAACGTGTTCCAGGCTGCCGGGCTGGAAGTGTGTGATTATCACTACTACGATGCCGCTAACCACGCGCTGGACTTTGATGGCATGGTAAAAAGCCTTGAAGCGGTTCAGGCGGGCGACGTGGTGTTATTCCACGGCTGTTGCCATAACCCGACCGGTATCGATCCTACGGCGCAGCAATGGCAAACGCTGGCTGAGCTTTCCGCTCAGAAGGGCTGGCTGCCCTTGTTTGACTTTGCCTATCAGGGCTTTGCTCGCGGGCTGGAAGAGGATGCTGAGGGGCTGCGTATTTTCGCTGCTTCCCATCCTGAGCTACTGGTCTCCAGTTCCTATTCTAAGAACTTTGGCTTGTATAACGAACGTGTCGGTGCCTGCACGCCGGTCGCGGCCAATGCCGATGTGGCAGACAAAACGTTTAGCCAGATGAAATCCATCATCCGCGCCAACTATTCTAACCCGCCCGCACACGGTGCGGCGGTGGTGGCGACCATCCTCGGTAACGAAGCGTTGCGTACCCTGTGGGAACAAGAACTGACGGCGATGCGCGAGCGCATCCAACGCATGCGTCATCTGTTCGTCAATACCTTGCAGGAAAAAGGCGCGACGCAGGATTTCTCGTTTATCATTCAGCAGAACGGCATGTTCTCATTCAGCGGCCTGACCAAAGAGCAAGTATTGCGTCTGCGCGATGAGTTTGCGGTCTATGCGGTGAACTCTGGACGAGTTAACGTGGCAGGTATGACGCCGGAAAATATGGCTCCGCTGTGCGAAGCCATTGTGGCCGTGCTGTAATATGCTGTAAGGCATCCCCCTGCTAGTCGGGGGATGCCTGTGCATTAATCATGCACAAAAGGATTGGTCTTACGCTCCTGCCCCAGCGTCGACATCGGGCCGTGCCCAGGAATAAAGGTGATATCATCCCCGAGTGGGAAGAGCTTGGTGCGAATAGACGTAATCAATGCCTGATGATCGCCCTGTGGGAAATCACTGCGCCCTACACCGCCATTAAAGATCACATCGCCCACTTGCGCTAAACGCGATACCTTGTCAATAAACACCACATGGCCCTGCGTATGTCCCGGACAGTGCAGCACGGACAGCTCAGTGTTACCCACCGTCACCGAATCCCCTTCTTGCAGCCAGCGCGTCGGTGTTAACGGCGCACACTCTGTCAGGCCAAACATGCGGCTCTGTGCGGGCAAACCATCAAGCCAGAATGCATCAGCGGGATGTGGGCCGATAATCGGCACCTGATAGTGATCGGCCAGTTGCTGAGCCGCACCGACGTGATCGAGATGTCCATGCGTCAACAGGATTTGTGATACCTTGATGTCGCACTGCGCGACGGCACGTTTGATTTTTTCCGCTTCGCCACCGGGGTCAACAATCGCCGCGTCGCGGGTTTCCTCACACCATAACAACGTACAGTTCTGGCTGAACGCCGTCACGGGAACAATCTGGTATTTCATAGCACTCCACTTCACGAAAAAGCACCCTTACGTGACCGCCATCATGACACGGTCAGGCCACGGGGTCTATTAGCGTTAAGGGTCACCAGCTCCGCGTCGGCCCGGTATCAATGTGCACGAAATTACTTTTCGGATAGTAGCCTACGCCACCCGCCTTCAGTTTCAGCGCCGCTTTGCGAATATTGGCCAGTTGCACACCCTCGATGTGAAAATCCATCGCCTGCCCTTTGGTGTGATAGCTCTGTTTGGCCACGCCGCGCGAATGGCTGCGCATTTCATTGTTGGTGTCCACCGAGCGGTACCCCGAAATCAGCTGCACCGGTTTGTTGGTGCCTAACATCACCTGCAAGCGATAGAGTTGGTCAAACAGCGCAGGATCGATGGTTTTGATTTTATTGGCGCGATAATCACGGAAGAAGTGGTTCAGACGGGACAATTCATCTTTGTTGTAACGACGGCCATCGAAGAATTCAGTTTTAAGGTACTCGCCGGTATTGAGGTTTGCTAGCGTGAGAATACGTGGACGTGGGGTTGATAGCGTGGCAAGCGCCTGCCCCGGTAGCATGGCTGCGCCCAACGCGACCCCGCCCAGCGCCAGCCATCTGCGGCGATGATGATCGATGAATTCCACGAAGTGTGCCCCGGCTTAAAAGGTGAACATAACGACGACAAAAAAACGCGCCGTTTGGCACTATAACCGTGCAGTGCATTGGAGTCAACCCGCTTTACTACAAGGTATGTGGAGGATCGCGTTGATCCCCCGCTGCGATGTAAACCCTGTGACAGCGCTAACGCCCCAGAATATCAGCGGTTACTGGAGCAGTTGCCCTGCCTTGCCCAGGATGCCCGCCCCGCGTTTTACCGTATCATCATAATTGTAAATATCTGTACGAAACTGGGGTTTGCCGTCGTCTGCTACCCAGGCCGTCAAATAGTACAGATTGACCGGAATACGCTGTTTGACTGGCACATAGGTGGTATTTCCCTGCGCCAGCGTGGAGGAAATGCGCGCATCGTTCCAACCGGCATCCTGCAATAGCAGCCCAGCCAGTTCGGAAGCTTTGTTCACGCGCACGCAGCCCGAACTGAGCGCGCGAATGTCGCGCTGGAACAGCCCATGATTCGGTGTGTCGTGCAAGTAAATCGCTTCGGAATTGGGCATATTGAATTTATACCGCCCCAACGAGTTATTGGCACCGGGAGCCTGGCGAATGCGATACGGGAAACGATCGGCCGACACCATGGACCAGTCAATCATCGTCGGATCGATGGTCTCCGCTTCGGAATGCCAGCCAGAGAGCAGTGTATAATTATTGCGCTGCAAATAGCTGGGATCCTTGATAACTTTGGGGACGATATCCTGACGAATCAGCGTGGTGGGCACATTCCACGGCGGGTTAACCACCACGTTATACAATGAACTGCTCATCAACGGCGTTTTGCGTTTCGGTTGTCCGACAATCACACGCGAAGAGAGCTGCTGCGTACCATTTTGATAATAGTTCAGCGAATAATCTGGGATGTTCACCATGATTCCGGTGCTCACATTATCCGGCACCAGACGCAGGCGTTGAATATTAAGCGCCAGCAGCGCTGCACGGGTTTGCGGCGAAACGTTCAGCCAATCCCGCGTCCGCTTGCCAATGACGCCGTCGGCGTCTAACCCCTGCCACTGCTGGAAGCGCTTGACCCCCTCGACCAGATCGCCCGTATAGGTATCCGGTGACGGAGCAGCCGCGTCGGTAGCAGCAGGTTGCTCATTGAACAGGGTGATGGTCCCTGACGTGTCAAGCATACCGGTGCGTTGCAGTATTTCACGCAGCACGGCCAGATCATTGCTTTGCTGTTCGGGACGCAAGGTATCCGACATCGTCAACACCGGCCAAGGACGCGTATCCAACAACAGCGTTTTTAATGCCTGATGCATCTTGGCATATTGTGAATGGCGCGGTACAAGCGATGAAACAAACCCAGCGCTGTTGCCCGCGACCAGTGCCTGCCGCCATTGCTCCACGCGCGCAGGCGCAGGCGGTTGCAAACGGTAGGGGACGCTGCTGTAGAGCCAGTCGGTCCCGTTACGCTTCACGCCGTCAACAAATTGCAGATAGCCCAGCATGGCATCCGACAACAGCACGTCGCGCGCCATCCCGTTGATACTGGCATCAGTCAACCAGGTCACCCATTGCGTGAACTGCGGCTGAACCCCTGACAGCGCGACTTCCGCCAACTGTTGCTGAAGCTGCACCACGGCGTGCTCATCCGCCCACAGTCGTTGTGCCGGATGCAGTGCGTAGAGTGCGGTGATTTCTGAAAGATAATGCGGTTTAACGCCTTTCGCCGCCAACACCTGTAACGCCGCCGCGCTGGTTTCATGAGACGCAGAGCCTGCGGTGTGCGAAGAGACGCCCGGCGCTGCATGGGGAATTACCGCCGCCTGCCCGCTAGCCGACAACGCACAGAAAGAAAACAGGCTCAAGGCCCACAACGCGCCAACACGGCACAGTGTGCTCTGCGCTTTTTGCTCATATAACAACATACATTCATCCCCTGTATTCACTAAACGCGATATCAGCCACAATATTTTTATCGGCACTGAAAGCCACTAGATCCAATGGATATGACTCCCTAATTCACGTTATGTAGAAACTTATTGTCATCAAATAGCGCAAAACGTTGAGATGACCTGCCACTTTAATTATTCGCTCATAATTATCGTTAGTATATAAATATACAATGCTTTTTCGCCACTTCCCGCAGGTTTATTTCACTAGTCCGTCATGTGCACAGCGCAAATTAGGGAAATTAAGAGACAAAAAAAGAGGCCGTTTAACACGACCTCTCAGACTGATGACTACGTCACGTCAACAACTCGTCATTCTCGACTTCCCTCTTGTCACCCTCGGCGAAAGCCGGGGATCTCTGAAAGAATAAACGCGTTTCTTCTGCACGAGATTCCCGCCTTCGCGGGAATGACGGTGGTGGACGGGTATGACGGTTTCAAGCAGGTCTGGCACAATTTCTGCACGTCATACCATAAGCGTGCTGCTACGATACCTGTACCTGCGGCGCTTCATTCTCACTGCCAAAACCGCGCAGTCCGACCACGTGCACATGCTCCTGATTCTGGAACACTTTACGCACCAGCTTATAGGTGGTGCCTTTTTCCGGACTGATATTTTCCGGTGCAGCAATCACCAGTTGCATTTCCAACCGTTCGCACAGTTCGAATAACGTAGCGATGGATTTCGCATCCAGACGCGCCGCTTCATCGAGGAACAGCAAACGACACGGGATAATATCTTTGCCGCGCAAGCGTTTGGATTCATCTTCCCAGCTCTGCACCACCATCACCAGAATCGACATCCCGGTCCCGATCGCTTCACCGGTGGAAAGCGCGCCGCTCTCTGCACGCAACCAACCATCGGCACCGCGATTAACCTCCACTTCCATCTCAAGGTAGTTGCGGTAATCGAGCAACTCCTCACCGATGGTTTGCGGCGTGCGTTGCCCCATATCCACTTCAGGGTTGAGGCGTTGGTAAAGTTTTGCCAGCGCTTCCGAGAAGGTCAACCGGTTGCTGCTGAACAGGTCCTGATGCATCTCTTGCTGTTCCGAGAGCACATTGAGCAGCGTGGTATGTGTTTCACGCACATTGACGTTCAAACGCACGCTTTTCACCTGCCCAAACGCAACCGCCTGCAAGCCCTGGTTCAGCATGCGTATGCGATTTTGCTCACGCTGGATGGTTTTGCGAATAATGTTTGCCACGCTCTTGGAACTGATCGCCAGCGTTTTCTCACGCGCGGTCAGTTCTTCCGTCAGACGGTTGAGTTCAATTTCCATCTGCTCAATGGCTTCAACCGGATCATCGGTACGAATAATGTCCTGGCGAATACGCTCACGCAGATGCTGATAAACCGCGATATAGAACTGCACTTTGCGCTCAGGCCGCTTTGGATCTTCCGATGCGCGCAGCACGTCACGCAGATGTTCATTATCCGCAACCGCCAGTCGCAATGCCCCCAGCGCTTTATCCGACATTGAACGCAATTCGTCAGCATCCATGTAGGCCAGTTCACGACGGTGCAAACGGCGCTCCACGCCATTGTCTTTCACCAGACGCATGACGGCACACCAGCCCGCTTTCGCGGTCACCACCTGTTCGCGCATCTGATGATAATCACGTTCCACTTTGCGCAATTTTTTCTGCAAGCCATCCATTTCCGCTTCACAGAAGGTAATCTGCTTCTCCAACTGATTACGGCGCGTGCGGTTGGCACTCAAGGCCGCATGCAATTCATCACGGCGAGTGCGGGCGCGAGCCTCTGCATCCGCATCCGCGCGCACGCCGATCTCCTGCAACTCCTGAATAAGCTCTTTGTGCATTTCATCTTTGGCGTCATGCGCACTGCGCAACGAAGCCTGAACCTGGCTGTACTGCGTTAACTGCGCCTGCTGCTGACGCAATTGTTCACGCGAACGGGTTCGCTCGGTTTCTGCCTGATCCAACCGTTGGCGCAATTTGTCATTCAAATCGGCATTTTCCCCCAGCATGTCCGCTGAGTCGCTATAGCTGAAATGAGGACGTCGTTGCACCACTTCCGTTAAGGCAAACGCCTGCTGTTTCGCCTGACGCTGTGCACTTTGCGCCTGGGTGTATTGTGCCCGCAGTTGTTCATGCTGCTGTGGATCGCTTTGCAGCACCGCCACCAACGGCTCCAGTTTCACCAACGACGCACCGTGCTGCGTAATAAAATGCGCGGACTCTTCTGCGGCATCCAACTCGTCGCGAATCTCCTCGATCCGGTCGTGCAAGGTATCATCACACAGCAGGCTGACGCGCGGAATCAGGCGGTTCAGCAATGAAACACACTCTTTAGCCTGGTCGTATTGCTGACGTTGCTGCTGGTTTTCAGCGTCAAAATTGTTGATGGCACGGTCCAACTCGCCGCGACGTGAGCTCAAGAGACGCAGCGCCGCCTCAGGATCGTCATCGAACGCAATAGCCAGATGAGAACCGATAAAACGGCTGAAGGCCTGATGCAAACGCTGCGTCTTCTGCACGTCAAACGACAGCGTGGCGTACTGCTCTGCCAGCGCTTCACGTTCTTCACGCAGACTCTCCAGCCGGTTTTCGCGCGCCGCGCGACCAAACAACGGCACTTCAGGGAAACGCGAATAGCGCCACTGGCGATCGGCGATTTTAACCACCACCGCTTTCTGTAACTCTTCTACCGCGAAGACGCTGTCATCGAACGATTGTGGATCCCCTTCGATCAGATAGAGATCTTCCGGAAAGTCCTCCAACCCTTCAAGCTGCTCACGCACCAGCGACAGATCGGCCACAACGATGCCGTGGCGTGATGGCCCGTAGAGCGCGGAATAGTACGGCGCATCGTCGAGCGTCACGTTATCATAAATTTCGGACAGCAACACGCCGCCAAAGCGTTCTGCCAGCGCCGCCATACGCGGATCTTCCGCACCACCCGGCTGACTTAACCGCTCTATTTGATCGTCGATGTGACGTTTACGCGCCGCTACCTCATCACGCTCGACCGTGATTTCACGCTCGCGCTCCAGCAGTTGCTGCAAATGCTCGGTCACTTCCTGACCATCAGCAAACGTTGCCCCGCTCTGTTCACTTAATTGCGTCAAGGCTTCCTGCGCAGCCAGCCACACCGGTGCACGCGCAGTTAATGTCTGGATTTGTTGCTGGGTCTGCTCCAGCTCCTGACGCAGCGCCAAACGACGTTCCCCAGCTTCCGCGACCAGCGCAGAAAGGGTTTCAATCTTCAGTTCCAGTTCCTGCTGCAAGCTGTCCAAGTCTTCCGGCTCACAGGGCTGACCATAGCGTTTGCCAAACTCTTGCAGCAGACGTTCCGCTTCTTGCTGCTCGCGCAGGCGCTGTTCCAGTTCGGCCAGACGACCGCGCAAGGGATGCACACGTTCTGCCTGATAGCGCTGTGAGGTGCTGTCGCGCAGCACATCACGCGCCGCTTGCCATGCCTCGCTACGCGAAACGTTACCCACAATCTTGCAGACTAGCTGATAGGCTTGTTCAAACTGGTTATGTGCCGCATCGGAGACGCTCAGGGTTTGTTCCAGTTGCAGCAACAGCTCGGTCGCCTCCTGCTCCCGCGCGTGGAAGGTTTCCAGCCACTCATCGGCGTTATCCGCCGTTAAGTCCGGCAACTGGCAGAGCGAGCGAGCCCGCTCCAATGCCTGTTGCGCCTGCTGGTACTGGATCGCACGGGTCTGCTGCACGTCCAATGCCTGCTGGTAGTCGGCGAGTTGGCTTTTCAGTTCATCCACTTCCTGCTCGGCAGCCTGGGCGCGCGCGTCGTTCTCTTCGAGCTGCTCGCGCGCTTCTTCTACCACGATATCCTGCTCTTCCAGACGTGAACGCAGTTCTTCCAGATCGGCGTCGTAACGCTCAATCTTTTCCTGCTGACGCAGAGCCGTTTGCACCAGATTAAGGTGGTCGCTGGCAGCCTGGTGATCGGTTTCCAAATCGCTTTCGGCGTCCGTTTGTTCCGCCAACTCGCGCGCCATTTCCACATGGCGGTACTGCTCATGCACCAACTGCTTGCGGCTACCAAACAGGTCATGGCGCAGCGCCAGCGCACCATCCAGATGCACCCGCCGCTCATTGGCATGGCGCATATAGTCAGCAGCCACATAGGAAGTGGCTTCTGAAATCAGGTGTTTGAACAGATCGCGATCCGATTGCGTCACCCGGATGGCTTCCAGTGTCATACGGTTTTCACGCAGTGCCGCTTCCATGTCCTGGAACGCCTTGCGCACCCCGCTATTTTCCGGCAGCAGGTAATCACGCAGCGATCGGGTGATGGCGCTGGAGATCCCGCCGTACAGAGAGGCTTCGATCAGACGATAGAATTTACTGCGATCGGAAGCGGAGCGTAACCGACGAGGCACCACGCCCAAATCAAACATCAGCGCATGGTAATCGGTAATGGAATTGAACTGTTTGAACAGCACGCCCTCCATCTCTTCCACACGTTCTTTCAGTTCTTGCAACGTCAACACCCGAACCTGGCGTTCGCCCAATGACTGTGTCAGCACCTGCGTCGGCTGCAACGTGGTGGGCAATCCTTGAATGGCAAAGGGTTTGATATCGACTTTTTTATCGCGCCCGGCAACCTGTTGCAGACGCACCCCGACCAACACGCGCTGATGACGAGAGTTGACGACATCCAACGTGGCATAACACACGCCGGCGCGCAGCTTGCCGTGCAGCCCTTTATCGCGTGAGCCGCTGGTGGCCCCCGCCTCCGTAGTGTTACGGAAATGCAGCAGCGTCAAATCGGGGATCAGCGCGGTGATAAAGGCCGCCATCGTCGTCGATTTTCCCGCACCGTTACCTCCGGACAGGGTGGTAACCAGTTCGTCCAAATCGAACGTCCGGGCAAAAAAACCGTTCCAGTTGACCAGCGTCAGTGAGCGAAATTTACCGCGTTCAATCATTGTTATTCTTCCTCTCCACTCTCTGCCGCATTGTCTTGCGCACTTTCGCCCTCTTCGACCTCATCGTTCAACGACAGGCCGCTGTCTAACGGCAGTGCTTCGCCATCACGGATCATGCGCAACTGTGCTTCACGTGCATCGTCGCCGCTGCGCACGTCGGCACCGAAACGAAACGCCGCTTCGGTGATACGAAATTTGCTGCTGTCGTTGCCCATGAAGTAGACCATCCCCAAGCGCCGCAGGCGATTCAACGAGGTTCTGACCTTCTCCTGCAATTTCTGCCGGTCAAGATCCGAGCCGGTTGAACGCTGGTTGACCAACTTCAGCAACTTGTTTTCATCGACCAGACTCAACAGCTCTTCATAAAGTTCCTGCTGAGTGAAAATGCCCTCTTGCGCCAGCCGCTCGGGACTGAGGTAGAGATAGCAGAGAATTTTTCCCACCATCATGTCCAACTCGGACAGCACCGAACGCGGGATCAGGGTGGTCGATCGCGGTCGCAGATAGAAAAAACCTTCCGGCGCGCGGATCAGTTCCACGTTATAGCGTGCGTAGAACTCCTCCAACACGTCCTGAAAATCCATCAGGTAAGCATGGTTCTCCAGCTCTTCCACGCCGATATGTCGCCCCGCACGCAGTTGGCTGTCGAGCGCGGGAAACAGGGTATTGGCTAACGCCGTTGCCAGTTTAGCTGGCATGATTTTATCAATAGTTGTCGATGACATGGGCCTGTACCTTGGCTCCGTAATCATTGATTGACTGCCATAGCGCAGGCAATCCGGTGAAATCCGCTTCGGCCACACCCAGACGCACCGCCTGGTCGACCACGATTCGTGCCACATCAAAATGCTGCGCCCGGGGATAGTGACTTAGGTAATCGCGTACCACGTCCGCCAGGTTGAGCGGGATGCGCTCGGTTTTATATTTTTGCAGCGCCGCTTCTATCAGCGCGGCGATCTGTTCGCGCATTTCGCTGAATTCTTCATACTCCAGCTCCGGCGGCAATTCGCCCGTCACTTCATCACTGCGCAGCGCCAGCTCTTCATCGCGCATGTCCAGCAGACGATCGGCATTGGCAAAGGTCAACGCCCAGGGCTGGTCAAAATAATTTTGCACCGACTGGCGCAGGCGCTGAGCGAATACCCGGTTTTTATCCATATCAATGGCGGTACGGATAAACTTGTGGACGTGCCTGTCATAGCCAATCCACAGATCGATAGTTTGCTGTCCCCAACTGATGATGCGGTCAAGCTTGGCTTGCAAATCGAACACCAGTTTATTGACAAACTCGAGCTCAGGATGCTGCATCGTCGCTTCCTGGATCTGCAACAAGCTGGTTTGCAACTTATCGCCCGCCGCTTCCAACGTGTCCTGCAATTCACGCAGGATGCCGGACGTTTCTGTCAGCAAATGCTCACAGCTGGAGATGGCGGCGCGCCAATCTTGCGTCAGCAGCGCGGCGATATCATCTTTCACCCCCTGCTGCTGCTCGTCCATCACGCGCTGAGAAAGATCGATACTGTCAAAAATTTCCGCCACCGAATATTTAAGCGGCGCGAATACATTACGGTGCCAGTGGAACTCATCGCCCCCCTCTTCTGCGGCCTCCGCCGCGCGCAACAGTTCCTGCGCCACAATAGAGAGTTGCATAGACAGGCGCAGCGTCGAAAATTCGCGCTGGCGGATGTAATAGTCGGTGATGCCAATACCAAGCGGAGTCAGCCGGTAGATGGCATTGCCATCCGCCATTTCACTGACAAAGCGATTCACCAAACGCTGGCGCACCAAATCGTTGATGGCGTTATTGGCACGCATTGCCACGGTTTCATGGGTTTGTTCAAATCCCTTGCTAACGTGACGAAAGGCATCCACCAGTTCCCCTTCGCTCATTTCGCCATCCATCCGCTCGCCATTCAGCGTGGCGATCGCCAGCAGAAACGCCAAGCGTTCGGTGGGGAGTGACAGGGAAAAATCATTTTTTCGCGCCCAGGCAACCAGTTCCGGCACTGTCTGGGAAAAATCACTCATAGTGCATCCTTTATAGGGCGTTTACGCGCCATGACATGAATATAGCGTCCCATGCTAACAAAAGGCTCCTGGCGACAATAGCGCTGTTCCAACGCTAACAATTCCTCGAAATTATCGATTTGTTGCTGCTTGTTCTGCAAGTAGTCATGAAACACCCGTACACCGGTCTTTCCTTCAATCGTCATCCCCAACACATCGAGCCAGCCATAAACCTGCTGGGGATCGAGGGGATGATCCGGCGACAGCGAACGTCGTTTGCGCTTTGGCATACCGGCTTGCACATAGGCAAAATTACCCAGCACCACATTGCGCAGCAAAAGTGCATGATGATTATAAAACATCAGCGAAAAAGCACCGTCAGGTGCCAGACAATCCGTTAACGTCCGCAATATCGCCTGCGGATCGGCTACCCATTCCAGCACCGCATGGAACAAGATTAAATCCGCCGGATGCGCCATATGATCCGCAATATCCTGCGCTGCACAGTGAACGAAACGCATATTATCAGCTACGCCCTGTTCCTGAGCGATGCTGCTGGCGCGGTGAATCATCTCATCTGAAACATCGCACAACAAGACCTGATGTCCTAAAGCCGCCAACCGGCAGGCCATGTGCCCTTCACCACCGCCCGCATCAAGAATCCGCAAAGGCCGGACAGGCAATGTTTTCAGCAACGCATCCAGATCCTGCCACAGCAACGCCTGACGCACCTGGCCTTTGGTAGTGCCATAGATATTACGGGCAAATTTTTCGGCGATATCGTTAAAATTGCGATCTTGCATTGCGCTGCGTTCCACGTCATCGTTAGGGCGATCGTGCGGCACGGAGTGCCCTCATATACCCGGTGTTCGGGTATAACGCCATATTTCCTTCAACCTGTTATTTTGGCACAGGCGGCACGAGAATAAACCGCCTGACCGCACGATATTTTACCGGATGCCGTTTTTTCACCCAAAGGGAACCTGATTTCATGCTGTTTACCCTAAAAAAAATCGTTGGCGGATTGCTGCAACCGCTCCCGTTACTGCTGGTGCTGATGGGCGTTGGTCTGGCGCTGCTGTGGTTCTCGCGCTGGCAACGAGGGGGAAAAGCCGTTATTTCCTGCGCCTGGCTGGCGTTATTGCTGCTGAGTGTGCAACCCATCGCCGATAAGCTGCTGCTGCCGCTGGAAAGCCACTACGCGACCTGGCAGGCAAGCGCAGCACCGGTTCCGTATATCGTGGTGCTGGGCGGCGGCTATACCTACAATCCGGCGTGGGCACCGAGCGCCAATTTAATCGGCAACAGCCTGTCACGGGTGACCGAAGGCGTGCGTCTTTATCATGCCAATCCCGGCGCAAAACTGATTTTCACTGGCGCAGCCGCGCAGGGAAATCCGATGACCAGCGCACAAACCGCTGCGTTGGTCGTGGAGAGTCTGGGGATTCCGCGCGAGGATATCATCACGCTGGATACGCCGCGCGACACGGAAGAAGAAGCCGCGGGCACGGCGGCCCTTATCGGGCAACAGCCTTTTCTGTTAGTGACGTCAGCCAGTCATCTGCCGCGAGCCATGGTGTTCTTCCAGGCGCAAGGGCTGCATCCTATACCGGCCCCCGCCAATCAGTTGGCCATTACCAGCGCGCTCAATCCGTGGGAAAAAATATTCCCTTCAGCGTTTTATCTGTCTCACAGTGAACGCGCCTGGTATGAGACGCTGGGCTTACTGTGGCAACGGTTAAAAGGCAGCGAAACGCCGCCAGAAGCGGCATCGCACTGAGAGGTCTATTCCAGCCAGGGAGTCAATTCGCGCGTGGCGCGATTGAACAGCGCGCGATCCAATTGTCCGGTTTGAAGGTAGCGGGAAACCGCTTCCCAAATGACGTAAAGCCAGCGACGATAGACAAAATTTTCCGCCAACGGTGCTTTTTGCAGGTAGCGATAAAGTAACGCTTCCGACATGCCCGGCTCGCACAGGCGAAACATGTCATATTCCCTGGGAGCCCACAACATCATGCCGGGGTTGATCAATTGCCGTGCACCAACACGCAACCGTCATCAAAATCATCAAACAAGGCATCAAGACACTGGCGCGAGCGGTACAACACGCTGCGATCTTCCTGCGTCAGTAACGGTGCACCTACATTCAATAACGTTGACCAAAGCACCTCCAGCCGCTGTTCGTACCAACTGAGCCAGTCGTTATCCTGCGTGCTATCCACTCTGCCCACACAGCCGTGACTATCGATGCGGTGCCAGAGCAGCACACTTTCAACCACATGATCCATCAGCGACATCCAACGCTCGGGGGTGCGCGTTGGCGCTTCGACTGATACACCGCGCAGGCGCTCAATCAACAACAGCTCTTTGTAGGGGGCTTCCTGGGTGATCACCACACCGTACACCGTCGGCAAGCGTACATCCCCCTCGCGCGCCAGCATGGAAAGCTTGTACGCTTCTTGCTGCGCAATGCCCTGACAGACATAGCTTTTCGCCAACAGCGGCATGGCGTTGCCGTTATTGTCATACAGGGCGTATAAGTGTGTGTAGGGTTGCTAACTGATGCGTTCGAGCCGGCTTAATTTTTCCCCCCAACACCGTGCTTAATTCAGCCTTCAAATATTCCATACGTTGCTAAACCTCGCTCCTGCTTCAGGATCCCGCGTGTCATCATGCGGTGGACCGCCGTCAATTTCTTCAATATAGATCAAATAAAGTGCCATCGGCAGGCGGTATACCGGTTTTGGCGCAAGGCGAGAGGTGATGTCACGAGCAAGTGGAGGGATTAGATAAAAAAGTCACTTTACCCTTCGTCATCCTCGGCGAAAGCTGGGGATCTCTGCGAGAATAAAGGCGTTTCTTCAGCAAGAGATTCCCGCCTTCGCGGGAATGACGATGGGAACGTAGTAGCGAACGTTACAGCATCGCCGCACGCACGCGCTGTAAATCTTCTGGCGTATCTACGCCGACGCTGGGCACGGCCTGCGCTACCGCAACATGGATTTTCTCGCCGTACCACAGCACGCGCAACTGTTCGAGCAGTTCGATCTGCTCCAGGCTACTGGGCTGCCAGGTCACATAACGACGGATAAAACCTGCGCGGTAAGCGTAGATGCCAATATGGCGTAAGAAATGGTCGCCAATCGTCTCCTTGTTTTGAGCAAAACGCTCGCGATCCCAGGGAATGGTGGCGCGGGAAAAATAGAGCGCATAGCCCTGCGCATCCATCACCACTTTTACCGCATTGGGGTTAAACGCCTCTTCTGCAGTGGTGATAGGTACGGCTAAAGTCGCCATCCCGGCCTGACACACGGCCAGATTATCCGCCACCTGACGAATAATCACCGGAGGAATCAAGGGTTCATCCCCTTGGACGTTAACGATGATTTCATCATCCGGGAATTGGTAACGTTCGATAACCTCTGCCAAACGTTCCGTACCAGAATGGTGATCGGTGCTGGTCAGACACACTTCCCCGCCAGCCAGTTCCACCGCACGTTGAACGTCAGGATGATCCGTCGCGACAATAACACGGCTGGCACCGGATTCCAGGGCGCGTTCCATCACATGCACCACTATCGGCTTACCGTTGATATCCGCCAGCGGCTTTCCCGGTAAGCGCGTTGAGGCATAGCGCGCAGGTATGATCGCAGTAAAACTCATTGTGTTATCTCATCGGCGGGAATTTTGCGCGCTTCGTTTTCCAGCAGGACCGGAATACCATCACGCACCGGATAGGCCAAAGCATCCGCTTTACAAATCAGTTCCAGCTTCTCTTTGTTGTAGTACAACCGTCCGTTGCATACCGGACAGGCAACGATCTCGAGTAAACGGTGATCCATGCATCCTCCATTAAAGGTGCTTACAAACAAAATGGGTAGCCACGTTACGCGCGCGGTGAAGGCAACAGTGACGTTATCTTATCCAGCAATAGTGATGCTCCAGACTCGGCAAGTTGCGCATCTACCGGCACGTACCACCAGTTAGCCTGGGCGAAAGCGCGGCACTTCACCGCATCTTTTTCCGTCATCAGCAATGGCTGCTGATTATCCTCGGTCAGCGCTTGAATGGCTTCTGGCAAATAAGTTTGGTGATCGGCAAACGTGACTTCGCGCACAACGTTCACGCCTTGAGCCCGTAGCGTGGCAAAAAATCGGGGCGGATGACCAATGCCCGCCATGGCGACACTTCCCGTCAAGGTCGCCACCGGGCAGGTTTCACCTGTGAGTACATTAATCGCGTCACCCGGTTGCAAATGCATGGCAATTTCGCCGGACTGGGATGCGCCACCGTTAACCACAATGGCATCCACGCTGCGCAAACGATCGGCCCGTTCGCGCATCGGCCCGGCGGGCAGCCACCAGCCGTTACCAAAACGACGCTCACCGTCCACCACCACAATCTCGATATCCCGCGCCAGCGCATAGTGCTGCAAACCGTCATCGGTGACAATCACATCAAGCGGCTGACGCGCCAGTAGCGCTTCAATGGCATCGCGCCGCACAGGGGATACCGCCACCGCAGCGCCCGTGCGCTGGTAAATCAGTACTGGCTCATCTCCCGTTTGCGCCGTAGACACCGAGGCATCCACCACCAGCGGATAGCGCTCCGCCTTGCCACCGTAGCCACGCGATACCACGCCAACGCGATACCCTTGACGTTGCAGTTGCTCCACCAGCCAGACCACCAGCGGCGTTTTACCATTTCCACCGGCGGTCAGGTTACCCACAACCGCTACCGGGATAGGCGCGCGCCAGGCACGACGCCAGCCAGCACGGTAGCTATAGCGGATAACCGCCGTTATCAATCCGTACAACATCGCCAAAGGGATCAGCAGCCAGTAGAGCCGCGATGCACCAGACCAGATGCGCGCTATCATTCGCCAAACTGCATTTTATGCAACTGTGCGTAAGCGCCATTTTTCGCCAGCAGCTCCGCGTGCGGCCCGCGTTCAATAATCTGCCCATCCTCAACGACCAGAATCTCATCAGCACTCTCGATAGTAGACAAACGGTGCGCAATCACCAACGCGGTACGATCTTTTTGCAGCTCATCCAGCGCAGCCTGAATCGCTCGTTCTGATTCGGTATCCAGTGCTGACGTGGCTTCATCCAGCACCAGAATCGGACAATCACGCAGTAATGCGCGTGCAATGGCGATACGCTGACGTTGCCCGCCAGAGAGCAATACGCCATTTTCACCGATAATCGTATCCAGTCCGTTATCCATTTTGCTAATAAAGTCCATCGCATGGGCCATTTTGGCTGCGCGCTCGATGTCTTCTCGCGAGTAGCGATCGCCGCAGGCATACGAGATATTATTAGCAATGGTGTCGTTAAACAGGTGCACGTGTTGCGACACTAACGCGACCTGACGACGCAGCGAGGAGAGCGTATAGTCGCGCAGGTCATGCCCATCCAGCAGGATCTCGCCGGATTGAATGTCGTAAAAACGCGTGATCAGGTTGGCGATGGTGGACTTGCCGGAACCCGAACGCCCAACCAACGCCACCGTTTTACCCGGAGGAATGTGCAGGCTGACATTCCTCAGCGCCAATGTCTCTTTGGTCGGATAGGCAAAACTGACATTGCGGAATTCCAAATCGCCTTCGGCCCTTTCCAGCACTCGCGTACCTTCGTCTTTCTCCTGCTCCATATCCAGAATGGCAAACAGAGTTTGGCAGGCTGCCATGCCGCGTTGAAACTGGGCATTGACGTTAGTTAACGATTTAAGCGGACTCATCAGGGCGATCATCGAGGAGAACACCACGGTAATGGTCCCGGCCGTCAACGTATCCATCACACTCGGGAAGCTGGCGGCATAAAGCACAAATGCCAGCGCCAGAGACGCAATCAACTGGATGATCGGATCAGAAATCGCTGACGCCGACACCATTTTCATGCCTTGGGTACGGATTCGGTTACTGACTTTATCGAAACGCGCCACTTCAACGTCCTGACCGCCGAAAATCAGCACTTCTTTATGGCCTTTCAGCATCTGCTCGGCGCTGGCCGTCACCTGCCCCATGGTGTTCTGAATATTTTTGCTGATATTACGAAAGCGTTTAGATACCACGCGGATCGCAATAGCCACGATGGGAGCGATAACAATCAGGATAATAGACAGTTGCCAACTGTAGTAAAACATCAGCACAAACAGACCGATAATCGATGAACCTTCACGTACCAACGTAATCAACGCGCCGGATGAGGACGAAGCCACCTGTTCAGAATCATAGGTAATGCGAGAGAGCAGCGTTCCCGTTGATTGCTGATCAAAGAAGCCTACGGGCATGCCCATAATGTGGCTGAACAAACGACGGCGCATATTCATGACCACCTTGCCCGATACCCAAGAGACGCAGTAGGCGGACACATAACCGGTTACCCCGCGTACCAGCATCAGGCCCATCACCACCAGTGGCATCCACAGCAGAATGCTGCGATCGGTTTTCCCAAACCCTTCATCCAGCAAAGGCTTCAACAGCGAGAGCATCAGCGTGTCACCCGCCGCATTGATGATAAGCGCAATTGCCGCCGCGGCTAAGCCCGCCTTAAAGGGAGAAATCATCGGCCACAGGCGACGGAAGGTCTGCCAGGTGGAGAGGTCTTTATCATTCAGCATGCAATAAACCTGAATTATTTATAAATAGCCGCTTATTCTACTCACTATCGCGCTTTACGCCAAACCACTGATGATACCAAAACGGCAATAGCCGCTCACGAATAGGGTAAAACCTGCCAGCGTTCGTTGAAAAAACGTACACTGATTTGTCCTGACTGCACCGTATCGACCCAATGATGCCCCGCTTGGCGATAACGTGCGATAACCGCAGCAGACGGCAGACGCCACGGATTATAACGCCCGGTAGAGGCAAGCGCATACCGGGGATTCACCGCGCGTAAAAACGGCGCGCTGGATGAGGTCTTGCTTCCGTGGTGGGGAATTTGTAACAAATCAGCAGCCAGTTCGTCTCGCAGTGCGCTCTCAAGGCGTCTTTCTGCTTTTATTTCAATATCTCCGGTCAATAACACACGGTGTTTACCGTCATCGATACGCACCACGCAGGAATCATCGTTGCCTGCGTGCGCCACCAGCTTCGGCGGCCACAATACCGTAAACCTCAACCCTCGCCACTGCCAGTTTTCCCCCTGGATGCAAGCGCGATGACCCGGCTCGGTAAACGGGCTGTAGACAGTGAGCGCTGGGTACGCCTGCAACAAAGAACCCAGCCCACCGATGTGATCCTGATGGCTGTGACTGAGAATAACCGCCTCGGGCGTGATGCCGCGCCAGCGTAAATAGGGCAAAATCTCGTACTGCGCCATGTCTCCGCCCGGCCACTGGCTGCCTGTATCAAACAGGACAGCATGCCCCTCCTGCTCGATAACAATGGCTAATCCGTGCCCCACATCCAGCATATCCACTCGCCACTCCGGTTGCGGAGCTGCCGCCCGTTGCAGCACCAGATACAGCACTAACGCCGCTACGCTGGCAGGATAGACGCGCCACCAGCCAAAGCGCCAGATAATGACACCGCACCACCCCAGCAGGCTCCAGGCAAGGTAATGTTCATCAATCGTTATCCAACCGCGTTGCAGCGGCTTGAGCACCATGAACACCACATCCAACGATCGATCCGCCAGCCACCAGGTGCTGTAACTTAACGGGGGGAACGACGCCAGCGGCAGTGCCAACAACACCAAGGGTGTCGTAACAAAAGAAACCAGTGGCACGGCCCAGATATTAGCCGGTAGCGATGTCAGGCTGATGCCCTTAAATATGCCCCATTGCAACGGCAGCAGCAGTAAGGTTATGCCACATTGCAAATGTGCCACACGCAGTAGCGCCCATTGCCACCCTTGCCGT
The DNA here is from genome assembly GCF_051710365.1 of Symbiopectobacterium sp. Classification (NCBI taxonomy): domain Bacteria; kingdom Pseudomonadati; phylum Pseudomonadota; class Gammaproteobacteria; order Enterobacterales; family Enterobacteriaceae; genus Symbiopectobacterium; species Symbiopectobacterium sp. Next base: position 28,696 of record NZ_JBPETA010000017.1, read on the forward strand.
AAACCATAAGGCAACGGAGCCCATTGAAACCAAAAAATCAGCCCGGCGACGGCGACACAAGAGAGCCAAAAGCTGTTGGACAGTACCATCATTGGCTCACTAAGAAACACTAAGGCGACACACCACAACCACACTTGCCAGGATGTGCAGGTGACACCCCACCAGCGAATCAGCGTCCAGACGCTAAAAGCCAGTGCGGCCCGGATCGCCGGAGGGTTCTCGCCCGCTAACCATGCATAGCTCCAGGCCAGGAGCACTCCGGCCAACAGCGGTAACGACGGTACTATCCAACGCAACGGTAACAAGCGTTGCACCGCGCGCATCAGTCCCCAACCGAACAGGGCAGCCAAAACGATATGCAATCCAGAAATCACCATCAGGTGCATGGTACCCGTCTGCTGCAACACGGCACTGGCTTCAGGCGTTAACGTTTTCATTACGCCAAATACCAACGCCAGCAAAATGGCATGCCAACGCAGCGAACTGGCGTGCTGTACAACCTGTGTTAACAGAGACGCTGACGCGCACCGCATGCTAAATAGCTGTTCCTAATACCGCTACACTTTTGCCTGTCCATGTTTTCCACTGGGAAACGGGCTGACGGTTTCCATGAAGCGGCGAACCTTGTTCAGTAACTGCCACATTGAACAGCATTGA